>JAXHUV010000317.1:0-2296 GCA_034189445.1 Pseudomonadota bacterium | reverse complement strand
ACGAAAACCAAATTTGCCAGGCTGCAGATTCAGCATACTGTTTTTGCAGCTTTTTTTGCCCTCTTTTGCCAACCCAACCCAACACTCCCTAAGCTTCGGCGCAAAGACCGGTAGAACAGGATAGTATTATCCGTAGTTACTCCATCACCCGTGAGCATTCGGTTTACCAAACGCACCCGGAAGTCGCGCACAAGGAAAATCCAATGAACCAACAGGGGGCTCTGTCGCAGCAGGTAGAGGCTTATCACAACTGGAAAAAAGAGCTGATCCGCCAGATCGGCCGTTATCGTCTGTGGCTGCAGGATAACAATCTGTTTTCCGACGATGTCAGCAGCCGAATCCGCCACGGGCTGGAGCTGCTGATAGAAGATGAACTGACCATCGCGTTTGTCGGGGAATACTCCCGTGGCAAGACCGAGCTGATTAATGCCCTGTTCTTCTCCGAGTACGGCCAGCGCATGCTGCCTTCCCAGGCAGGGCGCACCACCATGTGCCCCACCGAGCTGTTCTTTGACCGCAGCGCCAACCAGAACTACCTGCTCCTGTTACCCATTGAAACCCGGAAAGGCGATCTGTCCCTGCAGCAGTTGCGTAAACAGCCGGAGCGGTGGGTCAAGCACGAACTGGATGAGCGCGATCCCGAGATCATGCGGGAGGTTCTCGCCGAAGTTGCACGGGTCAAGAGCCTGCCGCCGGAAGAGGCCAGGAGGCTTGGCTTCGACGAGGGCATGCTGGAGCATGATCGCAATCATCCGGGCAATGTGCTCGTGCCTGCCTGGCGTAACGCCCAGATCAGCATCCGCCACCCGCTGTTCGAGCGCGGCCTGCGAATCCTCGACACTCCGGGCCTGAATGCCCTGGGCTCGGAGCCGGAGCTGACCATCAGCATGCTGCCCCGCGCCCATGCCGTGATCTTTGTGCTGAGCGCCGACACCGGCGTGACCGCCAGTGACATGACCATCTGGAAGGAGTATATCGACACCCAGCACGCGGATCATCGCGCCGGGCGCTTTGCCGTACTGAACAAGATCGATGTGCTCTGGGATGACCTGCAGGGGGAGCGCCACACCAACGAGGCCATCGAGCGGGTGCGTGGTTATACCGCAGACCACCTTGGCATGCGCCGGCACGACGTCATTCCGGTTTCCGCCAAGCAGGGACTGGTCGCCAGGGTCAGGAAAGATAACGACCTGTTTGGTCGCTCCAATGTAGGCCAACTCGAGCAGTTGATTATCCAGCGCATCCTGACGCACAAGGAGCAATTGATCACCCAGAGTCTGATCAACGACCTTCTTGGCATGCTCCAGAACAGCCAGGCGGCGATGCAGTATCGCCTGGAGTCCCTGGAAGAGGAACTCCAGGCCTGTGCCGGCGTCACCATGGACAAGTCCGCATTGGGCCGGCTGGCGGAGCGCGCCCAGAAGGACTACGACTTCTACTACAAGAAGCTGATTACCCTGCGATCGAGCCGGCGCCTGATGGACTCCCAGGGCGACCTGCTGAAAAAACTGGTGAGCGAGGATCGCTTTGAGGGCCACGCGGAACACGTACGCACCAGTATGTCGAAGAGCTGGACCACCGCAGGCATGAACCGCGCCATGGACCAGTTCTTCGAACTGCTTGAAAGCGACCTGACCAACCTGCTGAGCGAAGGTCATCTCGCCGAAAAAATGGTGGGCGCCATTTACCGCCGCTACAACGAGGACAGCCGGGCCCGTCACCTGGAACCGATCCCGCTCCGGGCGGGCCGCCACGTTATTGCCATCCGGGAGTTACGCAAAAAAGCCCGACGCTTCCGTATCAGTCCGAAAAACCTGCTCACCAAGCAGTCGATTCTGGTTCGCCGCTTTTTCGATGTCCTGGTGGGCGAAGCCCGCACCCTGCACGCCCGTGTACGCCACGACGTGGAACGCTGGCCGTCCGAGGCCCTGTTGCCGATCATGCAGTACTCCATGGAACAGAAACAGCTGCTGGAGCACCAGATCTGCCGCCTCCGCGACATGGTCCGCAATGACAAGGACAGCCGGGCCGAGCGCCAGCACCTGACCAACACCATTACCGATCTGGGCAAACAGCTGGAACTGGCCGATGCCATGCAGCGCCAGATCCGCAAGCCGGCCCCTACCCTGCTCCAGCAGAAAGTGGTAAACATCTCCGGGGCGGTCTGACCAGCAGAAGCGACCATACAGGCGGTTGCAGCCATCAGGCCCTGGCTTTAAACTGTCGGGTTGGCGATGGCTTTGTCATTGCTTTTCCAGACACTTACGGATCGAACCAGGAACCACTCGCGCCGATG
>JAXHUV010000316.1:0-2296 GCA_034189445.1 Pseudomonadota bacterium | reverse complement strand
TGATCATGATGGTTTCGTAGCCGTCCTCACGCATGGCCAGGGCCGCGTGCACACAGCAATAGTCGAATTCGATGCCCTGGCCGATCCGGTTCGGGCCGCCGCCGATCACCACGATCTTCTCGCGATCGCTGGCGTCCGCCTCACACTCCTCCTCATAGGTGGAGTACATGTAGGCAGTATCGGAGGCAAACTCGGCGGCGCAGGTATCCACGCGCTTGTACACCGGGCGGATGTTCAGTTCATGGCGCAGCTTGCGCAGGCTCACTTCGGAGATGCCCAGCAGTTTGGCCAGGCGGCCGTCCGAGAAACCCTTGCGTTTGAGTCGGAACAGCGTTGTCCGATCAATGTCGGACTTGCCGGCAGTCTTGAGCGCCTGCTCCTCTTTGATCAGGTCTTCAATTTGTACCAGATACCAGGGGTCGACGTGGGTATTGGCGAAGACCTCCTCGACCGTCATGCCGGCCCGGAAAGCGTCGCCGATGAACCAAAGCCGTTCCGCGCCCGGCACATTCAGTTCCTGGGTGAGGGTTTCCCGGCCGTCAGTCGTGGCCAGATCCACCTTTTCCTCAAAGCCTTCGGAACCTATTTCAAGACCACGCATGGCCTTTTGCAGGGATTCCTGGAAGGTCCGGCCAATGGCCATGACCTCACCCACGGATTTCATCTGGGTGGTCAGGCGGGCGTCGGCCTGGGGAAACTTCTCGAAGGTGAACCGGGGAACCTTGGTGACCACATAGTCGATGGACGGTTCGAACGAGGCCGGGGTGACACCGCCAGTGATTTCGTTGCGCAACTCATCCAGGGTGTAACCCACCGCCAGCTTGGCGGCGACCTTGGCAATCGGGAAGCCGGTGGCCTTGGAGGCCAGCGCCGAGGAGCGGGACACCCGGGGGTTCATTTCTATTACCACCATACGCCCGGTGTCCGGGTTGATGCCGAACTGGACGTTGGAGCCGCCGGTTTCCACACCAATCTCACGCAGCACCGCCAGAGAGGCGTTACGCATGATCTGGTATTCCTTGTCGGTGAGGGTCTGGGCCGGGGCCACAGTGATGGAGTCACCGGTGTGCACACCCATGGCATCAAAGTTCTCGATGGCGCAGACAATGATGCAGTTGTCGTTCCTGTCGCGGACAACTTCCATCTCGTACTCTTTCCAGCCGATCAGGGATTCATCGATCAGCAGTTCGTTGGTCGGGGACAGGTCCAGTCCACGGGTACAGATTTCCTCGAATTCGTCGCGGTTGTAAGCGATACCTCCGCCGGAGCCGCCCATGGTGAAAGACGGTCGAATGATGCACGGAAAGCCGATGTCACCGGCCACTTCCCAGGCTTCCGCCATGGTATGGGCGATGGTGGCTCTGGGGCACTCCAGGCCAATTTTCTTCATGGCCTTGTCAAAACGGTCCCGGTCCTCGGCCTTGTCGATGGTGTCGGCGTTGGCACCGATCATTTCGACGCCGTGCTTTTCGAGCACACCGTGTTTTTCCAGATCCAGCGCGCAGTTCAGTGCGGTCTGGCCGCCCATGGTGGGCAGCAGCGCGTCCGGCTGCTCTTTCTCGATGATCTTCTCAACCGTTTTCCAGGTGATCGGCTCGATGTAGGTGGCATCGGCCATGGCCGGGTCGGTCATAATAGTGGCCGGGTTGGAATTGACCAGGATGACCCGGTATCCCTCTTCCCGCAGGGCCTTGCAGGCCTGGGCTCCAGAGTAGTCGAATTCGCACGCCTGCCCGATCACGATGGGGCCGGCGCCCAGGATCAGGATGCTTTGGATGTCTGTACGTTTTGGCATGTCTCGGTATACCTGTCAGCAACTTTTGAATTCGGGCAGCGCAACACGCGGCGCCCTTGAGCTTTCCGTGGCGATCAGTCTCAGGCCGATCGGACCTCCATCAGGCGGATAAACTCGTCAAACAGCGGGGCCACGTCGTGGGGGCCTGGGCTGGCTTCCGGGTGACCCTGAAAGCTGTAGGCCGGCTTGTCGGTCCGCCGGATGCCCTGAAGTGTGCCGTCAAACAGGGACTTGTGAGTTGCCTCGACATTGGCCGGCAGTGTTGCCTCATCCACGGCGAACCCGTGGTTCTGGCTGGTAATCATGACCGTACCCTTGGCGATATCCTGCACCGGATGATTGGCGCCATGATGGCCATGGCCCATCTTCATGGTTTTGGCACCACTGGCCAGGGCCAGCAGCTGGTGGCCCAGGCAGATACCAAACACCGGAATCTCGGTTTCCAGCACCTCCCGGATCGCCTTGATGGCATAGTCGCAGGGCTCCGGATCACCCGGGCCG
>JAXHUV010000315.1:0-2306 GCA_034189445.1 Pseudomonadota bacterium | reverse complement strand
CCAGGTGGTCCGGGTGGTAGGTGTACTGGTCTTTCTCGTAGACAATCCTTCCCTTGCGTTTTGAGTTGGGCTTGTCCTGTTTCACCAGTTTGCTGACCACCCGCGTGGTGCCGGCGTAGACGTGCTTGGTGCCCACTTCGCCGTTACGCAGGGTGAACCACTGGTTGATGTAGCCGGTCTCCCCCTGCGGGCCGCGCTTGGTGAGGCGCTGGCCGGCCGCGTCGTAGGTGTAGGTCAGCCGGTGGCCGTTGTCCTTGATCTCCCTTATGCGGTTTTCGTCGTCCCAGGTGATGGTTCTTCTTGTGCCGTTGGTATCGTGGCTCCAGCCCAGCTGGTTGCCGTTGGCGTCATAAGTGAACGTGCGGTCACCCAGGTGCGTTGGCGCGTGCGGCTGGTTGCCGTCGTAGCGGTAGGTCCAGTCGTAGGTGGTTTTCTTCTGGGTGACTTCCTGGCCCGAGGGCTGCCGGAGCACATCCACCTGGGTCTTGCGGGTGATGTTGTGGATGGTGTCGTAGCCCATGCTCAGGGTGAAGCGGTGCTGCTTGCCCGGTGGGGTGTCGAAGGTACCGCTACTGTCGGTTAACCGGTACAGGTCGTCGTACTGGTAGCGGTAGGCCGTGGCACCGCCCATCTGGCTCGGGCTGTTGTTGGTGGCCCGGTTGGCCAGGTCGGTGATGTTGCCTACCTCGTCGTAGCCGTAGGACAGATCCATGAACGGGTTGCCGTCGCCCTTGCCTACCGTGAGGTGGCTCAGGCGGCGGTTGTACGGGTCGTAGCTGTAGCGGCTGACGGTGTTGTTGCCGTGCAGCACGTAGGTGCGCTGGCCGAACTTGTCGTAGTCCAGGCGTTGCACGTAGGGGTAGTCGTAGCTGCCCTTGCGGCCTTGGACTGCGTGCATCTGGCCGCCGACGTCGTAGTCGTAGGTCAGTACCTCGCCGTCCGGGTACACCAGTTGCTGCAGGCGGTTCCAGGTGTTTTTACAGTCAGGCGGTTCAACAAATTTTTAAAAATCCTGAGAACCGGGTAATACCGACCAGTGGCAGTCAAAAGCTAGCCCTTGCCTGAATCTCAGTAAGCAGTATTTCTCACAACATTAGAGCAACTCTAATTCTGGGTCTATATCTCCCAAGCCTATGTCATTTAGGGCGATATCGAACGCCTCTGCTTGTTGCTGCATCATTGATACAATCTCGTGGAAAGCCATAAGGTAGCCAAGGTAATAATCATAATTATCACCACCTCTTGATTCGTTCTTAGCAGCTTTTGCTTCTAATGCTTTTTCTTTAAGAAGCAAACCTAAATCGTAAACATAATTCTTAAATTCTTCGTTCGCCACAGCGTTAACCTCGCTCATCTAAGATTCCTTGAAGTATGCTTTGCTGCTCACGTTGGCGCTGTATATCTGAAGGCCATTTTTTCTCCAGCAAAGCTTTCTGTTGTCGCGGGTCTAATGAGTTCCAATCACCTTTGCCCAGTTTCTTCATCATGCCAGCAGGGTTTTTAATAAGCGCTTCGTGCGTCTCTATTTGTTTTTGTAGTTTAGAAACCCCTTTTTGAAGTTCTTCTGATGTACGAGACATATTATTTTTTAAGAAGCCTGAGTGCTTCCCACCGGATTTGGCCAAATCGAATGTATTGTTTGTAACACTCGCAGCATTTCTTGCAGCTTTTGCTCCTTTATAGGCTTTATAACCTGAATGCGCGAGCTTCCCGATTGCACCGGTAGCTAGAGTAATGACTCCACCTACCGCAAGCGATTGGCCCGCTGCTTTCAAGCCTTCTGAACCACCTCCAGCTTCGTTATAGGTCTGGTAGGTTTCATAGGCGGTGATCGCTGCGCCCACTGCCGCGATAGTAATAAAGACAAAATTACCATCGGGATCTTTTGCAATGATCGGCCGGTGGTGGCTGTAGCCGTATAGGCCGAGGTTGGCGGATTTGTAAATTCCTCCAGACACCAGTTTTTTCTGGTAGACGTGCGGCATGTACTTTTCGAGAATCGGATCCGGACTCTGCCAAACACTCGTCCTCGGGTCATAATACCGAGCCCCGAAGTAATACAGCTGCGAGGCCTCATCCAGCTCCTTGGCCGTGAACAAATACGGCGTCCGCTGCTTGTTGCTGTGCTCCTCCACCCACGTTTCCCCGAACGGGAAGTATTCCAGGTGCTGGTACACCTGGCCGTTGGTGTGGGTGATGTAGGCGCTGGTGCCCAGATGGTCCGGGTGGTAGGTGTACTGGTCTTTCTCGTACACGATCCGCCCTTTGCGCTTGGAATTGGGCTTGTCCTGCTTCACCAGCTTGCT
>JAXHUV010000314.1:0-2313 GCA_034189445.1 Pseudomonadota bacterium | reverse complement strand
TCTATTTTCAGGAACATAAGTCTGCAACAAAATTAACAAGACGACTTCTGTGTTCTGAAATTACGAAGGGAGCTTACAGGAATGCAACAATAACCGACCAGAAGTAAATCTTCACGATCAGGTCCAGCACGTTCAGTACCGCCCAGACCAGCAGCGTGATCGGGTTCATGGCGGGAATGCCGCCGCTCAGGGCGATCAGTATCAGGAAGAAGGTGATGGCCTGAATGATGACCGCCAGAACCAATGCGGCACCGTCAATCCCGCCCCAACCGGGAATAAAGCGCCGGAGTGGTCTTAGCAGGGGGTTGGTGGCCTTGACCACAAACTGGGTGATCGGGTTGTAGAAATCGGCCCTTGCCAGTTGCAGCAGAAACCGCAACAGCACAATGGTCAGGTAAAACGTGGATGCGATCAGCAGGATGGTAATCAGAATGTCTGCCAGCATGAAGCCGTGTCTCCGTTATCGGTTATTGTTTGCCCGCCAGTTCTCTGGCCATGTCTTCCGAGCGTTTGAACGCCGCGCTGTAGGCTTTGCGGACCAGATCCCGCATGCCACCTTCCTCAAAGGTGTTGATGGCCTGCTCGGTGGTTCCGCCGGGAGACATCACATTGCGCTTGAGCTGGCCAGGGTCCTGTTCACTTCGGGCGGCCATCTCCGCGGCACCTGCCATGGTCTGGATGGCCAGTCCCCGGGCAGTGTCAGCGGCGATGCCGGCTTCCGTAGCTGCTTCCTCAAGGGCTTCGAGCATCAGAAAGAAGTAGGCCGGGCCGCTTCCGGAAAGGGCAGTGACACCGTGCAGCAGGTTTTCGTCCTCGACCCAGAGCACTGAGCCGATGCCGGCGAACACCGATTCCACCATTTTTTTCTGTTCGTCCTTTACCTCCTTGTTGGCGAAAAGTCCGGCAGCTCCCTTGCCGACCAGGGAGGGTGTATTGGGCATCACCCGGACTATCGGCAACCCGCCGCCCAGCCAGCCGTCCAGTGTGTCGGCTGTCAGGCCGGCGGCAATGGATACCATGAGAGGGCGGGTATTCTGAACCACCGGCGCCATGTCGCGACAGACATCCGCCATTACCTGAGGCTTCACCGCGAGAACCACCATGTCTGCCTGTTGGGCGCAGTAGCGGTTGTCCGTGGTTACGCTGACGCCGAAACGCTTGCGGATGGTTTGCAGCTGCGCGTCATCCGGCGCGCTGACCCAGATATTGCCGGCCTGATAGCCATTATCCAGCATACCGCCAATAATGGCACTGGCCATGTTGCCGGCACCAATAAAAGAAATGGTTGGTGATGTGCTCAAGGTTAACTCCCAGGGTGATCGTTTAAACGTCCGGTCCTGATCATAGCAGGAACCGACCGGTTCAGCTCTTAACTGGGCGTTTGCCGAAAAGCGCGGCACCCACCCGTACCCAGGTGGCGCCTTCTGCAATAGCGATTTCCAGATCGCCAGACATGCCCATGGACAGCGTGTCGAGTGGGCCGGCGTCGGGGTGGTCTGCCCGGAGTTGTTTCAGGGTATTGGCCAGCTTCCGGAAGCTCGCTCTTAACCCGGCTTCGGGCTGGTCCGGATCCGGAATGGCCATCAGCCCTCTTAGCCCGAGGTTCGGCAGTTCGCCGATTTCGGCCACCAGATCCGGCAATTCCTCGATAGTGCAGCCGGATTTACTGTCTTCCTCATTAATATTGACCTGAAGGCAGATATTCAATGCTGGCCGATTCGGACCCCGCTGTTCACTGAGACGACGGGCAATCTTGAGGCGGTCCACACTGTGCACCCAGTCGAAGGCAGAAGCTATCTGCCGGGTCTTGTTGGACTGGACTGGCCCGATGAAATGCCATTCGATGCGATCAAGATCAGCCAGCGCTCCGATCTTTTCAAGCGCTTCCTGAAGGTAGCTCTCACCAAAGGCACGCTGCCCGGCCGCGAAGGCTTCCCGAAGATCTTCGGGCTGTCGGGTTTTACTGACAGCGAGCAGATGCACAGCCCCCGGCTCGCGCCCGGCCTGCAATGTTGCTTTTTGTATGCGTCGGGTTACGCTCCCGATGTTGTCTGCTATGCTGCTCATAGTGTGAAATTGCCACGCTCGGTCTGTCGCTTGTACAGTGACACGTTACCCTCAGGTCACTGCAATGCCAAGTGAACCGCCCCGGGGCCCACTGGGCGGACGCCGGTAGCAGCCTGTCGGACTTAAGGCTGCTAGCAGCCTGTCGGACTTAAGGCTAATCTACTGCGCCGGTGGGAAAACGGCTCATATTTCCCGGCTTTTTCGTTGCATAGAACCACTATGCGCCTCAAAATCCAGAAAATCTGC
>JAXHUV010000313.1:0-2327 GCA_034189445.1 Pseudomonadota bacterium | reverse complement strand
GACCAATCCCCCCGGCGATGCCAGCGAAGACTGGCACGCCCAGATGCTCGCCTCCCACGCCGGAGATTCCACTCTGGAGGAGTTCCGCTCGGTAATTACCGACCTGGAACCAGACCAGCAGCAACAAGTGGTGGCTCTGTTATGGCTCGGACGCGGCGACTACGACCTCGGGGAATGGAAAGAGGCACTGGCCTATGCGGCAGACGCATGGAACGACACAACCGCCGATTACCTGATCGCTCACCCGCTGTTACCGGACTACCTGCTCGAGGGGCTGTCCCTGATGGGATATTCCTGCGAGGAGTAAGCAATCAGCCTTTGACCACACCCAGAGGACGTAACCGGGCAACCCGCCGGGCGAGCCCGGCCATTTCAGCGGACTCCACCACTTCGTTGACGTCCTTGTCCGCATCCGGCACTTCCTCCGCAATGCCACGCATGCTCGGACTCCGGACGTGAATGCCTCTCTTGCGCAGGTCATCCACCAGCTTTCGGCCCTGCCACTGCTTTTTCAGGGCACTCTATGAAGCGGACGCTTTTTCGGCACGGATATCAAACGCGCCGCCGGTATGGAAGGCCGTATCGGTAACGGCCTGTTTGCCCGGCAATAACGGGAAGACCAGTTCCGCAAACCGAATGGCTTCCTCGAGGTGGGGGTAGCCAGACAACACGAACGTATCCACTCCAGCATCCCGGTATTCCAGCAGGCGTTTTGCCACGGTTTCCGGGTCGCCCACCAGGGCCGTGCCAGCCCCGCCCCGCACCAGACCGACACCGGCCCAGAGGTCCGGACTGATTTCCAGTTGGTCACGACGGCCGCCGTGCAGCGCCAGCATGCGTTTCTGGCCGACCGAATCCATCCTGGCCAGGTTTTGCTGGGATTTGGCGATGCTATCGTCGTCCAGGTTTTCGATCAGTTTGTCCGCTTCCGCCCAGGCCTCTTCCCGGGTTTCCCGGACAATCACGTGCAGGCGTACACCAAAGCGTACCGTGCGGCCATGCTTGGCGGCCTCGGCACGAACGCGGTCGATCTTTTCAGCCACGGCTTCCGGCGGCTCGCCCCAGGTCAGGTAGGCATCGACCTGTTCACCAGCCAGTTTCACGGCCGCATCGGAAGAACCACCGAAATACAGCGGTGGATAGGGCTTCTGGACCGGCTCGAAGTAGTTTTTTGCGCCCTTGATGCGATGATGTTTGCCCTCGAAATCGACCGTTTCACCCTGAAGCAGGCGCCGCCACACCTGCAGGAATTCATCGGCGGACTCGTAGCGCTCGTCATGACTGTAATAGACACCTTCCGCGGCCAGTTCGGCGGCATCGCCTCCCGGTACAACATTCAGCAGCAAGCGGCCACCGAGGGCTTCATCCAGCGTTGCCGCCTGGCGGGCGGAGACCGTCGGCCCGGAAATGGATGTCCGAAGCGCCACCAGCAACTTGATTCGGCTGGTCACCGGGGCAAGGCTGGAAGCCACCACCCATGGGTCCTGGCAACTGGCGCCGGTGGGAATCAGCAGGCCGTCGTAACCCAGGTCTTCAGCGGTGGTGGCAATGCGCTGCATATAACGGTTGGTCGCCGGTCGGCCACTGCCGGGCTTGCCAAAATAGCGGGTATCGCCCGAAGTGGGCAGAAACCAGAATACGTCGAGGGACATGGCCATTCTCCTTGAAAGTCGTTGTCATTGCCTGACGGCAGATTAGCGCCCCTGGCTCCGCTCACAAATCCGATTATCTTCGATCAACATTCCTTTTTATGGATACAGGAACCCAGCCCCGGTAGTGGCTGCTTTTCCGGATTTGCGCAAAGCATTACAGGTTTTCTTGGTTTGGTGCTCCCAGGCGGGTTGGTAGGGTTCTGACAAACGCGAATACCAAACTTTCAAGGAATTCATTCATGACTCGAAAAACACTTTCTGGCCGCAGCGTTCGATGGTGATGTTGTGACCGGGGTTATTGCTCTGTCATTCGATATGCGGTTTATCGAACGCCGGCTGGTGCCGTGGAAGGGGGCTGAATGAGCGTTTTACATGTTGAGCGCCTGTTCAGGGGCAAACCCGTGCACACCGGCAACCCCTATCTGGAGGCGGCGCTGTCGGATGGCGGCGGTACTCTGGCCCTGAAGTGGCTGAATCGGACCACGGTCAGAATTCCCGCGGTGGTGTTGCGCCGGCATTGCCAGTGTAAGCACTGCCGGCAAACGGCGAACGGGCCTCTGCCGGGCACTTCTGCACCGACGATCACTACGGCGACGCCGCTGGGTGTCAGCGCCTTGCGACTGGTTTTCTCGGATGGTCACGACTCAGCCCCCTTTTCATGGACAACGCTCTGGA
>JAXHUV010000312.1:0-2352 GCA_034189445.1 Pseudomonadota bacterium | reverse complement strand
CGACCGAGCCCTACAGGGACGTATTCACGGGCGTGTTTTGCAAAGGGTCACCGGCCCGGCGATACTCCACAACCCGGCGGTAAGTAAGCCAAATCCAGACTAGCCCGTCCGCAGCGCCGCCTCTTTCAATTCCGAGATGTCGTCCCGAAGGCGTGCAGCCGTCTCGAAATCCAGCTCCGAAGCCGCCTTGTACATCTCGTCCTCCAGACGCGAGACTTCCTTGAGGACTTCCGCGGGCGACCGATTTCCCATTTTCGCCCGGTACTGCTCCGCTTCCTCCGCAGCTTTCTGCCCCGGACGCTCCGCCTTACGACGACCGCGACCACCACCGCCGGCACCTTCCATGATATCTGCAATCTTCTTGTTCAACCCCTGGGGCGTAATACCATGTTCCAGGTTGTGGGCTTCCTGCCTGGCCCGCCGACGATCCGTCTCATCAATGGCCCGCTGCATGGAGCCGGTCATCCGGTCACCGTAGAGAATGGCCTTGCCGTGAAGGTTCCGCGCCGCCCTGCCCATGGTCTGGATCAGGGAGCGTTCGGAACGCAGGAAGCCCTCCTTGTCGGCATCCAGAATGGCAACCAGCGACACCTCGGGCATATCGAGCCCTTCCCGTAACAGGTTGATGCCAACCAGCACATCAAACTCGCCCCGGCGAAGGTCGCGGATAATCTCCACCCGCTCCACCGTGTCGATGTCCGAGTGCAGATACCGGACCTTGATGTCATGCTCCATGATGAAGTCCGTCAGGTCCTCCGCCATCCGCTTGGTAAGGGTGGTCACCAGAACCCGCTCCTTTACCTTTACCCGGGCGTGGATTTCCGAGAGCAGATCATCCACCTGGGTGGAAGCCGGCCGAACCTCGATTTCCGGGTCCAGCAACCCGGTAGGCCGCACCACTTGCTCCACCACCTGGCCGGCATGCTCGGCCTCATAGTTGCCCGGTGTCGCCGACACAAAAATCATCTGCGGAGCAATGCGCTCCCACTCCTCGAATCGCATCGGTCGGTTATCCAGCGCCGACGGCAGCCGGAACCCATACTCCACCAGGGTTTCCTTGCGGGACCGGTCGCCCTTGTACATGGCGCCGATCTGGGGAATGGTCACGTGGGATTCGTCCACCACCAGCAGGGCATTGGGGGGCAGGTAATCAAACAGGGTCGGTGGCGCCTCCCCCGGACGGCGGCCCGAGAGGTAGCGTGAGTAGTTCTCTATGCCGTTGCAGTAACCCAGCTCCATCATCATTTCGATGTCATACCGGGTGCGTTCCTCAAGCCGCTGGGCTTCCACCAGGCGGTTATTATCCCGCAACTGCTGCAGCCGATCGTCCAGCTCTACCTTGATGAGCTCAGTCGCATCCAGCACCTTTTGCCGGGGCGTCACGTAGTGCGACTTCGGATAAATGGTTACCCGGGGAACCCGGCGCAAAACCTCTCCTGTAAGTGGGTCGAAATAGCTCAGATTCTCGACCTCGTCATCAAACAGCTCGATGCGGATGGCCTCCTTCTCGGATTCCGCCGGAAACACATCAATCACATCGCCCCGCACCCGGTAATTGGCTCGGTGGAATTCAATATCGTTGCGGGTGTACTGCAACTCGGCCAGACGACGCAGGATAAACCGCTGATCGATCTGATCGCCGCGATCCAGGTGTAGCATCATCTTCAGGTAGGACTGGGGATCCCCCAAACCATAGATGGACGAAACCGTTGCCACGATGATGGCGTCCGGTCGCTCCAGCAAGGCCTTGGTGGCAGAAAGACGCATCTGCTCGATATGCTCATTGATGGAAGCATCTTTCTCGATAAAGGTATCCGACGAGGGCACGTAGGCCTCGGGCTGGTAGTAGTCGTAGTAGGAGACGAAATACTCCACCGCGTTGTCCGGAAAGAACTCCCGGAACTCGCCATACAACTGCGCCGCCAGCGTCTTGTTGTGGGCCATGACGATGGTAGGCCGCTGTACCTGCTGAATAACACTGGCGATAGTAAAGGTTTTACCAGAGCCGGTTACCCCCAGCAGGGTCTGATGCGCCAGCCCCGAGTGAATGCCATCCACCAGTTCCTCAATCGCCCTGGGCTGGTCCCCTGCTGGCTGGAACGGTGAATCGACTTTGAACACACCCTCTCTGGTGGAAACGCTGGACTGAGTATTGGCCATAACTGGCGGAAACCTCCGGTAAAACCGATGCAGGGGTGAAACAGCCCCTACCATTAGAGAAATTTAGCACCAGCAGCCTGTCGGACTTAAGGCTAATCTACTGCGCCGGTGGGAAAACGGCTCATATTTCCCGGCTTTTTCGTTGCATAGAACCACTATGCGCCTCAAAACCCAGAAAATCCGCGCTCGCTT
>JAXHUV010000311.1:0-2395 GCA_034189445.1 Pseudomonadota bacterium | reverse complement strand
GGCATCGACCTTGATCGGGTTGAGGTTGTTGGTCTCGGTAACCTCGACGTCGAAACCGTTTTCTTCCAGGTGTTTGACCCAGTCGGTGCAGCAGCCGCAGGTGGGCGACTTGTACACGTGGATACTCTGGGCGGCACCGGCCGCCAGTGCGGTGGTGCTGAAACTCAGGGCAGCCATCAGGCCGAGAGCCAGGGCGTGTTTTTTCATGGCGTTTTCCTCAGTGGTGATGTTGGTGTTCGTTTGCGCCTGTGTCGTCGGAGCCGGACAGCCAGAACCACCAGACAATAGCTGCCATCAGGGCAAGTCCTCCGGCATTGACCAGAAGTGTTTCCATCAGTTCCGCTCCTGTTGCTGTTTCGGATCACTATTCGCGTCACTACTGGCGCCGTCTCGTGCCAGCTTGTGGCTGGTTCTGAACAGCCGGAGGCGGTTGGCATTGGAGACCACGGTCACCGATGACAGGGACATGGCGGCGCCGGCCAGGATGGGGCTCATCAGGATGCCCCAAACAGGGTAGAGCAGGCCCGCGGCCACCGGAATACCCATTGAGTTATAGACGAACGCGCCAAACAGGTTCTGGTGAATGTTCTTCACCGTGGCCCGGGAAATCTCGATGGCATCGGGTACGCCGTGCAGGGAGCCGCGCATCAGGGTGATGCCCGCACTTTCAATGGCCACGTCGGTGCCGGTGCCGATGGCAAAGCCGACATCGGCTGCCGCCAGTGCCGGCGCATCATTGATGCCATCGCCTACCATGGCCACAGTGTAGCCTTTGCCGCGCATTTCACTGACCACCTCGGCCTTGTCTTCCGGCAGGACTTCCGCCCGGTAATCATCAATGCCGGCCTTGGCGGCAATGGCTTTGGCGGTGGCGTCGACATCGCCGGTGACCATCATCACCTTGATACCAGCGTCATGGAGCCGGGCGATGGCGGCTTTGGAGTCGGGTTTGATCGCGTCGGCGACACCAATGACCCCGAGAGCCCTGTTGCCCAGTGCCAGAAACAGTGGCGTACCGGCCTCTTCCGCGATCGTATCTGCGGCATCGGTCAGGTCGGCCAGAGCAATTCCTTCGCCTTCGAGCCAACGCCGGTTGCCCAGGCGCAGGGGCTGGCCATCAAATTGACCTCTGACGCCCTTGCCATTCAGGGCTTCAAAACCGCTGACCTTTTCAGCTTCGGCGCCTCGCTCCTTCGCCTTTGCCAGAATGGCCTCGGCCAGCGGGTGTTCCGAGTGCTGTTCCAGCCCGGCCGCCAGTGCCAGCAGACGCTGCTCGTCTCCGTCGCCGGCATGCACACGAGTGACTGCCGGGTGGCCTTCCGTGATGGTGCCGGTCTTGTCCAGGATCACCAGGTCCAGCTTGCCGGCCGTCTGCAGGGCATCGCCCTGGCGAATCAGCGCACCGTATTCCGCGGCCTTGCCAACGCCCACCATCACCGACATGGGCGTGGCCAGGCCCAGGGCGCAGGGACAGGCGATGATCAGAACCGTGGTGGCGGCTACCATCATATGCACGACTGTGGGCTCCGGCCCGACGTTGTACCAGACCAGCGCCGCCACCACGGCAATCAGCATGACAGTCGGTACGAACACCGAGGAGATCCTGTCGGCAAGCCGACCAATGGCAGGCTTGGAGCCCTGGGCTTTCTTCACCAGCTTGATGATCTGCGCCAGTGCCGTTTCGCTGCCTACCCGGGTGGCTTCGTAGACAATCGAGCCGTGGCTGTTCAGGGTGCCGGCCGAGACCTCATCGCCTTCCGATTTGCTTACCGGCATCGGCTCGCCCGTGAGCATGCTTTCGTCAATACGGGTTGAACCTTCGGCGATTATGCCATCCACCGGCAGTTTCTCCCCGGGCCGCACCCGGATCTGGTCGCCCTTGCGAACGTCCTCCACCGGAATGTCCCGTTCTTCACCGTTTCGGATTACCCGGGCTGTTTTGGCGCGCAGATCCAGCAACCGGCGCACCGCTTCCGAGGTCTTGCCCTTGGCCCGCAATTCCAGCGCCTGGCCCAGATTGATCAGACCGATAATCATCGCCGAGGCTTCAAAGTACACATGCCGAGCCATCTCCGGCAGTGCGCCGGGCACACTGGCCACCACCATGGAATAGAGCCAGGCGGTGCCGGTACCCAGGGCGATCAGGGTATCCATATTGGCGTTATGATGCCGGAACGCCTTCCAGGCCCCGGTGTAGAAATGCCCGCCGGTGACGGCCATCACAATCAGCGTCAGCACACCCAGCCCAAGCCAGGTGCCCTGGTTGGCATCGGTCACCATCATGGTGCCAAAGCCTATTCCCCAGACCATCAGACCGAGGCCCAGCCCCAGACTGACCGCCATTTTGATCAGCAGGGACTTGTACTGCTTTTTGTCCTGCGCCTGCTTACGGTCG
>JAXHUV010000310.1:0-2406 GCA_034189445.1 Pseudomonadota bacterium | reverse complement strand
CGGCAGTCCGGGTGGGACAGCATGCAAAATAGCACGACGCCCGATATTCAGCCAGGCCTGTGCCGTGCCTGAGGGTGGCATTGTTGACCGGGAGCCGGTGCAGTAACCGGGGAAGCCTGACACCGGATCGGGCGGATGCCGGAGGCTGTGGTGCAAGGTGAAAGCTGAGGCTATGGCAGGTCTCAGTCAGGGATGCCCCCTAAATGCCACCAGGCTCCGGTGAACACTGTCGGAATTTTCATTAAATAGTCAGAGTACCTTAATAAAGATCGCACGATAGTGTCATGGATACTCTCTAGCTTTGATCACTCGAAATGCCAGACCTGATAATAGAATAGAGAGGTTATCCCTGATGCTTACTGTCCCATTCAAACAGAAACTCTTGGTCGCCGCGGTGATGGCGGCCCCGCTGCTGCTTTCCGGCTGCGGTGACGACGATGACGACAACGACAACAACAACCTTAATTCCTCCAATTCCTCCAAATCACTCAGCTTCGAGCCGGTGCCGGCACCCACGACAGACGCGGGCAAGCGATTGGTGAATGTGTCCCCGATGGCGAAGGTCAACGGCGAGCAGGTTTCACTGGACTATTATCCCTGGGCTCGTACCGCTCAAGAGTTTGAGACTTTTGATGGAGGTACGATACAATTCGGCGGCCTGATCGACGTCGATGGTGATGAAATCCTGAACGAGGACTCCAGTCAGCTCGTGTCGGATTATCCGGATTTCACCTCCCTGATGGTGGTCAATGACCGTCTCTTTTCCATCACCCAGATGGAAAGTCGTCCGGGTGCCTTCTTCCTGTCGGAGCTGGAACAGGACGATGCGGGTATGCTCAGCGTCAAGTCCATGGAACAGCTGGACCAGTCCGGGATTCGTGGTGGCTGGAATCACTGTGCCGGATCGGTCACACCCTGGAACACGCACCTGGCTTCGGAAGAATATGAGCCGGATGCCAGCGTAGCCGGCTCGGCGGATGCCATGGCTGCCTACTTCAATGGCGATGCCAGCCAGGTGAACCCGTATGACTATGGGTGGAACATCGAAATCGATGTCGATGCCAGTGCCGGCAAGCCCACCACCACCATGGAGAGGCACTACGCCATGGGCCGGCTGGCTTCTGAAATGGGCAAGGTCATGCCCGATGACAAGACCGTCTATATTTCCGATGACGGCACCAACGTGGGCTTTTACATGTTCGTCGCCGATGAGGCCAGAGACCTGTCAGCCGGTACCCTCTATGCCCTGAAGTGGAACCAGACCTCGGCGGAAAACCTGGGTCAGGCGGACATCGAATGGATCAACCTGGGCCATGCTTCGGACAGCGACATCCAGCCTCTGCTGTCCGGTGACGATAAGCTGACCTTTGCGGACCTGTTCGATGTCGCGGATCCGGCGGCCGATGGTACCTGTTCCGACGGTTTCACGTCGATCAATGCCAATGGCGTTGGTGAGGAGTGTCTGAAGCTCAAGCCAGGCATGGAAACGGCGGCTTCACGCCTGGAAACCCGTCGCTATGCTGCCTACCTCGGAGCCACCATGGAATTCCGCAAGGAAGAAGGCGTGACCTTCGATCCGGACCGGAACAAGCTGTACGTCGCCATGTCCGAGATCTGGCGGGGTATGGAGGACAACAAGAAGAACGGTTCGCCAGATACCCAGTATGACATTGGTGGCCCCAACGACATCAGGGTCGAAGCCAACCAGTGTGGTGGTGTCTACCAGTATGATCTGGGGCCCGGCACGGGCATTGACTCCGACTATGTGGCCCGGTCGGTGAGTCTCCTGATCGCCGGTTCCGAGGGTCAGAGTACCGGAAATGAAGCCTATGCAGCAGACAACAGCTGCGACATCGATGCCATCGCCAATCCGGACAATATCACTTACCTGCCGGGTTACGACACACTGGTCATCGGTGAGGACTCGGGCGATGGTCACCAGAACGATGCAGTCTGGGCCTATAATGTGGCGGACAAGTCCCTGACGAGGATCCAGACCTCCCCTTATGGTTCCGAGAACACCTCGGTCGACTGGTACCCCAACATCAACGGATTCGGGTACCTTACCGGCGTGATCCAGCATCCTTATGGTGAGTCGGATCAGGATAAGAACACAGGTAACGGGGAAGCCCGCGCCTACGTTGGCTACTTTGGCCCATTCCCGGCTCTTGACTGATCAAAACGGAGTATCACCCGACCTGAAAAGGAGGCACTCCGGTGCCCCCTTTATTATTATTTATTAGTAACTATTCAGCTCAATTTTCTTCAAAAAAAGCTTGACAGGGTTTTCTTCAAATCCCGAGAATGTCGGCCACACTCGGCGCCTTGCTGTAAAGGCACGCTCAAAGCGCCTGTCATCCTGTCAGCAGCGCTTTAGGCTGGCAAACATCCCCGGGCGAGTCATCC
>JAXHUV010000031.1:0-16978 GCA_034189445.1 Pseudomonadota bacterium | reverse complement strand
CCCGCAACAGGTTGCCGCTCTGATACTCATCAATTATCCGCACATTCCGGGCCCTGGTGCTGGAGGCCAGGTCCATCCGGGATTCCGTGATAACACCGTTTTCCATGGTGTCGTGGGTACTTACCCTGGCCTCGTACTGCAGGGAAAGGTCCCGGATCGCGGCTTTGCGAGCTTCGGCCCGGGCGGCTTCCAGATCTCCGTTGTGGATATTGGCGTGGCCTACGCCTTCCAGTACAACGGCATGGGCGCCCGAAACCACAACAAGGGCCAGAGCCCCGAGCACGACCAGTGACAACAAGCGTTTCATGGCTTTCAATACTCTCGGTCAATCAAGGTAATACAGGGAATCCACGCCCTTGCTCCGGACATCGCCCACGCTGTCATTTTCCTGCGCCATGGGAAGCGGGCAAAGATCCCGCACCTGATCATCAGCGACCTTGGCAACACAGGCCCGGAAACGTGGCTCAAGCTTCAATTCCATCACGGTCTCGAACACGCCGTCGCTATGTTCGTTTACCGCTACCAGCTTGGCGCCGCGAATGTAACTGTCGACATAGGTTCTGAACATGTCATTGCGCAAAACAAAATCATTGACGGTGGAACTGCCATAGACCACGGTGCCGTAAACCCGTTCCGCAAGGTTCCGGTAGGCGTCCAACTGGGAGGCACGCCGGGCCATAAGGCGCTTGCGGGTATTCGAACGATCAGCCCCAACACCCTCGTAAGCACCCAGGCCGCTCACCCGCACTGTTATTGGCTCCAGCCCGGTATCCTGACGGGACTGGCTGCCGTTATCACCCTGGTAACTGCCAACCGGCGCACAGGCAGCAACCGTTGTTGCCAACAGAGACATAAATATCAAGCGAAGCTTCATTGGGCATCTCCAGAAAACATCATTTCCGGCTCTCCATGAAAAAATCACGCCAGTTTTCCAGGCACGGTATTTTGACCTGCCCACCCGCATTGATACTGGGTTATCGTTACGGGTGGGCAAACAGCCTTTAAACAGAACCACCTTAAGGGGGGCGGTCAAAATACCATGTCCGCAGCTTCAATATGGAAATTAGTATCAGGAGGCTCTGTTCGTTTCCGGCGGAGTTCCAAATTTGGTGAACTCAAGACGCCTGAGCATAAAAGCTGATGCGACACCAAAGCAGCAAACAACAGGAAATAGCCACCGGCCAGCATCCCAGCCACCAAATCCAGCAACAACCGCTGCAATTGCCGGTGGTCCAAGAAGAATGCCAACATTTATACATTGAACAACAATGCCATTACCCAAAGCGACTTCCGATGCATCCCGCGCATGCACTGGAATACCAGCCATCACTGTGCCGGGAATAGTGCCGCCTGCTATCGATGCAGCAACAGCGGCTAACATTCTCAGTTCTGGCTGGACGCCCGATGAGAACACCACGAATCCAAAACCGGAGGTTAAAACCTGCCCAGCGGCAATAACCTGCCAACGGCTAAACCCGACAGACGCCAGGTAAGGCGCTGCCAGGTTGCCCAGAGCACTTGTCAGCATGACAAGCCCAGTCAGCAGTGAAGCCTGGCCCAGCGAGAACTCCATATAGGTAACCGCGAAGGAAGGTAGCCAGGTACCAATCATGAACCATTGGGAAGCGTATAGTGCAAAAGCGCCACCCATGACCCAATGGCCCGTTAACCGGGTACTGTGTCGAAACTGGTTCAGAAAAGATTGTTCGCTGGCAGGGGATGGCCGCTTCTTTGGAAAAGCGCTCTTCACACTCCAGGCAATGACAAATACAAAACCAAGCAGCCCCCCATTTACCCACCAAACGCCTTGCCAATTGTAGGCTGCGATAAGTATCGGTGTGAACACAATCATACCGGCAACGCCAATGGGCATGTAACATCCCCATACCGCCAGTGCCCGCCGGCGCCACTCTGGCGTTGCCGCGGCGGCAATAATGGATGGTGCCGATACGGCCACCATCACAAACCCTACACCCTCCAGCAGACGAGTTCCCAGCAACATCTCACCCGTGGTACTCAGCGCCCCCAGCACCGTGCCCACGACAGCGACAAACAGACCAAGCAGCAAGGTATTGCCCGCCCCTGTTTTGGCCGCAAGCGAACCACTCACCAGCCCTAACAAGGCCGCCGCGCCATTAATAGACGCCGATAACCAACCCGCCTGCACAAGCGATAAGTCAAAAGAGTTCCGCAATACAGGTAACGCAGAGGGCATCTTCCCTATTTGGGCGGCAATGACGACGCCTGAAGCCAAGGCAACGAAAAAAGCAATCAATCTTCTATTTATAATAAGCGACACTTAAAAAACCTCGCTTTAACCGGAACTATTTATAAACAGCGAACCTTGTTCAACTTATGGACATAATAGCAGGTACGCAAACAGCGCTTCGAAAAGAATTGAGGCAAGCGCCACCTGCCCCGTTCATCGTGGTTACCATACTCAGCCCGGGCTCTTCAAAAACCAGCCTGTCACAGGTTTGTTTGCCTGCCCTGCCCGAGAATCGGATAATCCCCCGACACACTCCCCGAAAGGAATCAGACATTTCATGCAGGCCTATCTGGTTGGCGGTGCCGTTCGTGACGAATTACTGGGCCTTGAGGTCAAGGACCGGGACTGGGTGGTGGTCGGTGCAACCCCGGGGGAAATGCTTGCCAAGGGATTTAAGCAGGTGGGCGCGGATTTTCCGGTATTTCTGCACCCCCGGACCCGGGAAGAATATGCCCTGGCTCGCACCGAGCGGAAACAGGGGCACGGCTACCATGGCTTCACTGTCTACAGCGCGCCGGACGTCACCCTGGAACAGGACCTGAAGCGACGGGACCTGACCATCAATGCGATGGCGAAAACTCAAGACGGCGATCTGGTAGACCCCTTTGAAGGCCGCAGAGATATAGAAGATCGCACGCTTCGCCATGTCTCGGAAGCCTTTGCGGAGGACCCCCTGAGAATTCTGCGCGCCGCCCGGTTCGCAGCCCGCTTTCAGCCACTGGGATTCAGCGTGTGCGACCAGACCATGGCCCTGATGAAGCGCATGGTGGATAGTGGGGAAGTGGACCACCTGGTTCCGGAACGGGTCTGGCAGGAATTTCAGCGGGCCCTGCATGAAAAGGCGCCAGAAGCATTTTTTGAAGTTCTCCGTGATTGCGGGGCCCTTGAGGTACTTATTCCGGAAATCACGCCATCACAGGTGTTTCGCCCCGCGATGGAGGCACTTGGCTGCGTCCACCACCAACCCGAGACCGAAACGGAAGAACGGTTTGCCGCCCTCTTGTCACCCCTTGATGAATCTGTCGCCCTGGCTCGGGCCAAGGCCCTGAAGGCTCCCAATGACTGTCAGAACCTGGCACGCCTGGTTACGGCTTTCACACCACGGATTCGAAACATTGACCTTCAACACCCTGAATCCGAAGCCCTGCTGAATCTGCTGGATCAGGCGGATTTCTGGCGCCGCCCGAAACGTTTTTCACAACTTCTGAGTGTTCTTGAATGTACCCTGCCCGGCGATTCCAGTGTGCCAGGCTTGCTTCGAACCGCATCCGAGGCGGCTACCGGCGTCGACCCAAAAGCCCTCCTGGCGCAGGGCTATAAAGGCAGGGAACTGGGTAGCGCGATCCGCACTGAACGCCTGAAACGCATCTGCGAGGCCATCGCCCGGACCAAAAACTGAGGAAAGCCACCATGCCATCCACAACGCCCGTTGCCCTGATCACCGGTGCAGCCCATCGTCTTGGCGCACAGACTGCCCGGACGCTCCACGAAAGAGGCTGGAACCTGGTGATTCACTACCGGAGCCGGGAAGAGCAGGCGAACTCACTGATTGAGCAGATGAACCGCCAACGGCCGGACTCCGCCTGCGCCCTTCAGGCGGATCTTAGCCAGACACCCGGCGTAACCCGGCTGACCAGTGACGCCGTGGCACACTGGGGCCGACTGGACGCGCTGGTGAACAATGCCTCGGTGTTCTACCCCACCCCGACCGGGGACGCCACCGAAGATGACTGGAACATTATCCTGAACACCAATCTCAAGGCCCCGTTCTTCCTGCTTCAGGCGTGCCTGACTGAACTACGGCGAAATCGTGGCAGCGTAGTGAATCTGATCGATATTTACAGTGAAAGACCCATCAATGACCACCCATTGTACTGCGCCAGCAAGGCCGGCCTGGCCGCCCTGACACGCTCCTGGGCAAAAGACCTGGGGCCGGACGTGCGGGTGAACGGCGTATCGCCAGGCGCAATCCTCTGGCCAGAAGGTGAAGCCGAAATGGATCAATCCGCGCAGCAGGCAATTCTCCAAAAAACCCCGCTGGCCCGCACCGGCAATCCAGATGATATTGCCGAAACCATTGCCTTCCTGATCTGCGATGCGCCGTTCATCACCGGGCAGATTATCGCGGTTGATGGTGGTCGTAGCCTGAACATGTAAGCCTGCCAGCCTCCCTCCGGGCGCGCTCACTTTGGCCGGGCGGCGCTTTCCGGATACAATACCGGCAGTTTCCAATCCCGCACGCGCCGGCCCGAGTCCCGCGCGCCACTGATCCGGAGAATTTCCATGCGTGATGTTGTTATTGTTGCCGCCCGCCGTACTGCTATCGGAAACTTTGGCGGAGGTCTCTCCAGCCTGAGCGCGGACCAACTGGGAACCGCTGTCATCAAGGCTCTTCTGGAAGAAACCGGTATCGCCGGCGACCAGATCAACGAAGTGGTGCTGGGCCAGGTTCTCACCGCCGGCTGCGGCCAGAACCCGGCCCGCCAGTCCGCCATCAATGCCGGCCTTCCGGCATCGGTACCCGCCATGACCATCAACAAGGTCTGTGGCTCCGGCCTGAAAGCGGTGCATATGGCGGTGCAGGCCATCCGCTGCGGCGATGCCGAGATGATGATCGCGGGCGGCCAGGAAAGTATGAGCCAGGCACCCCATGTGCTGCCCAACAGCCGCAACGGTCAGCGTATGGGTAACTGGACCATGGTGGATACCATGATCAACGATGGCCTGTGGGATGCCTTCAACGATTACCACATGGGCATTACCGCTGAGAACATCGTGGAAAAATACGGCATCAGCCGTGAAGAGCAGGACGAATTTGCTGCAGCATCCCAGCAGAAAGCCGCCGCCGCTCGCGAAGCCGGTTATTTCGATGGCCAGATTGTTCCGGTCGCCATTCCCCAGCGCAAGGGCGACCCGATTGTCGTTGACCGCGACGAAGGCCCCCGCGCCGACGTCACGGCCGAGGGGCTGGGCAAACTGCGTGCGGCCTTCAAGAAGGACGGCACCGTCACCGCCGGCAACGCCTCTTCGCTGAACGATGGCGCCGCGGCCGTCATCGTGTGCAGCGCCGAGAAGGCCGAGGAGCTGGGGCTGACTCCGATCGCCACCATCAAGGCCCAGGCCAACGCCGGCGTGGACCCGACCATCATGGGCACCGGACCGATTCCCGCCAGCCAGCGCTGCCTGAAACTTGCCGGCTGGAACACGGATAACCTGGACCTGGTGGAAGCCAACGAAGCCTTCGCCGCCCAGGCCATTTCGGTAAATCGCGACATGGGCTGGGACACCAGCAAGGTGAACGTGAACGGCGGCGCGATTGCCCTGGGCCACCCCATCGGCGCATCCGGCTGCCGTATCCTGGTTTCCCTGCTGCATGAGATGGTTCGCCGTGACCTTCACAGGGGCCTGGCGACCCTGTGTATCGGTGGCGGCATGGGCGTTGCCCTGGCCGTCGAGCGCTGAGTTTCATGCTTCACGTTGTGCTGTACGAGCCGGAGATACCGCCGAATACCGGCAATATCATCCGGCTGTGCGCCAACACCGGTTGCCAGTTGCACCTGATTGAGCCGCTGGGTTTTAACCTGGAAAACAAACAGATGCGGCGGGCCGGGTTGGATTACAGGGAGTACGCCAGGGTCAGGGTCCACAGGAACTACCAGGACTTCCTGGCCAGCGAGCAGCCCGTACGCCTGTTCGGGCTGACCACCAAAGGCAACACCCATTACCACGAAGTGAGCTATCAGGATGGGGACTACCTGATGTTCGGCCCGGAAACCCGTGGTCTTCCCGCCGATATCCGTGAGGGACTGTTGCCCGAACATCGCCTGCGGGTTCCAATGCAACCGGAAAGCCGGAGCCTGAACCTCTCCAACACCGCAGCCCTGGTGGTTTACGAAGCCTGGCGACAACTGGGGTTTGACGGGGTCAGATGAAAAAGGCTCAGATGAAAATTCCATCTGAGCCTTTTTCATCTGACCCCATGTTCATGACTCCATGTTTACTTCAGTGAGTCTGCTGTCCGTCGCTTGTCTCACCCGCCGCTTCTTCCTGCTTGCGCTGGAGCGCCTGGGCATAGATCGCATCGAAGTTCACTGGTGCCAGCATCAGGGCCGGGAAGCTGCCCTTGGTCACAATGCTGTCAATCGCCTCGCGGGCATACGGGAACAGGATACTGGGGCAGTAGGCACCCAGCATCTGGCCCAACTGCTGGTCTTCGACGCCCTGCACCAGGAACACGCCACCCTGCTGGATCTCGACGAGGTAAGCCACCTTCTCTTCCACCTTGGCGGTGATGGTCAGGGAAAGCACAACCTCATACTGGTTGTCGCTGACCTTATTGTGCGAGGTATTCAGATCCAGGTTAATCTGCGGCTTCCACTGCTCCTGAAATACCAGCGGAGCGTTGGGTGATTCAAAAGACAGGTCCTTCACGTAAATGCGCTGAAGGGCAAACTGGGGTTGGTTCTGGTTGTCACCGCCTGCTGCGGCTTGCTGATTCTCAGCCATGTTCGGTCCTTTGAGCTGTTGGTAGGCTTTGGTGCCCGGTTATAGTCTTGTGTCGAAAATGGGGTCAGAAGAAGGCGTTCTTCTGACCCCTTCCTTGATTCCCGCCGGCTCCGGCGAACGTCAAACATTGCGGCAGATCCGGCCCGAGATCAAGGCCTGAGTCGGCGCTACTTTTTCACCAGCGGAAGATTGCTGGCTTTCCAGTCCGCCACCCCACCGTTCAGGCGAACCACATCGCTGAAACCCTCTGCGTTCAGCTGCTTGACAGCCATGGCGGAATGCTGGCCCATCTTGTCGGCAACGATAATCTGTTTGTTCTTGAACTTGCTCAGCTCGCCAACCCGACTCTTCAGACTGTTCAGAGGGATGTTGATCGAGCCAGTGATGCGGCCCTCACCAAACTCCTTGCGATCCCGGATATCGACCACAATCGCTTCATCCTTGTTGATCAGATTGACCGCGCCCTGGGCCGAGATCTTGGCACCGCCACGACGGGATTCCAGAAAAAGGATAGCGGCCAGAAATGCCACAAACAGCGACACAAGAATGTAGTGGTTAACGACAAATTCAAACAACCGGTCCATGGATTTACCCTGATAATGAGTTTGGCGGGATTATACACAGCCTGCTCCCCGGACAGAAGGTGACGAAACTGGCCAGTAAATGCGAGAATGAGCAGGCTCCATTTTCATTTTAGTGAATTTACTAATATTTTACTTCCGGACTGAATGATGACTGCAATGCGCAAGCCGACTGCACTGATTATCCTGGACGGCTGGGGCCACCGTGACCCGGCTGAAGACAATGCCATCAGCAACGCCAACACCCCATTCTGGGACGAACTCTGGCAGAACCAGCCCAAGACCCTGATCAATACCTCGGGAATGTTTGTAGGGCTGCCGCAGGGGCAAATGGGAAACTCGGAAGTGGGTCACATGAACCTGGGCGCGGGGCGCGTGGTCTATCAAAGCCTTACTCGCATCGACAAGGATCTGGAAGAAGGTACTTTCCAGAAAAACGAGGTTCTCTGTTCCGCGATCGATAAAGCCGTTCAGAGCGGTCGCGCGGTTCATCTCATGGGCCTGATGTCTCCGGGCGGTGTGCACAGCCACGAAGACCACATTATTGCCGCTGCCGAACTGGCCGCTGCCCGCGGAGCCAGGGAAGTCTACCTTCATGCCTTCCTGGATGGCCGTGACATGCCACCCCGCAGCGCCAAACCGTCACTGGAGAAAGCAGCGGCCAGGCTGAAGAGCCTGGGTGTTGGCCGGGTTGCCTCGATTGTGGGCCGTTACTACGCGATGGACCGGGATAACCGCTGGGAGCGTGTTGAAGCCGCCTATAATCTGATCACCCAGGGCACCGCGGAGTTCACGGCAGCCGATCCGGTGTCTGGTCTGGAACAGGCCTACGAACGCGGGGAAAACGACGAATTCGTAACACCAACCCGGATCCACGCCCCGGGCGAACCGGAGGGCACCATCAACGATGGCGATACAGTGCTGTTCATGAATTTCCGGGCCGACCGCGCCCGTGAAATGACCCGCGCCTTTGTGGATAAGGACTTCGGCGGTTTCGAGCGCAAGAAGCACCCGGAACTGGCCGATTTTGTAATGTTGACCGAATACGCGGCCGATATCAAAACCTCCTGCGCCTACCCGCCGGAGCAGCTCAGCAACGGCCTTGGCGAGTATATGGCAAAGCAGGGCAAGACCCAGTTGCGCATTGCCGAAACCGAGAAATACGCCCACGTTACCTTTTTCTTCAACGGCGGACTGGAAACGCCGTTCGAAGGCGAAGACCGGATCCTGGTGCCCTCTCCCAAGGTGGCTACCTACGATCTGCAACCCGAAATGAGCGCGCCGGAGGTAACCGACAAGCTGGTGGAGGCCATCAAGAGCGGCAAATACGATCTGGTGGTCTGCAACTACGCCAACGGCGACATGGTTGGTCACACCGGCAAGCTGGATGCGGCCATCAAGGCGGCCGAATGCCTGGACGGATGCCTGAAGCGTGTTGTTGAGGCCCTGGATGAAGTGGGCGGCGAGGCACTGATCACCGCCGACCACGGCAACTGCGAGCAGATGACCGATCCGGACTCCGGCCAGGTTCACACCGCCCACACCATCGGCCCTGTGCCACTGGTATACACCGGCCACCGCAAGCTGGTTCTGAAGAACGACGGTAGCCTGAGCGACGTTGCGCCCTCTCTGCTCAACCTGATGGGGCTGGAGCAACCAGCGGAAATGACCGGGCGCAGCCTGGTTGAGATCGACTGATCCGGGAGCGGAACCAACCCTTGCGACTTTCCGCAATTCTGGCGCTCATCCTTGCTCTGGGTGCGGCGCCGGCACTCGCCCAGCAGGAGGTCACCCCGGCCCAGGTCGAGGCACTCAAGGAACGCATTGAGGGCATCGATGATTGGCTGGAGGATGCCGAGGAAGACCGCTCCACCCTGGAGCGGCAGCTCGCCGCGACCGAAAAGAACATCAGCCGCCTGACCCGCGAACGCCGCTCCCTGCGTCAGCGGTCAGAGCAACAGCAGCAAAGACTCCGGGAACTGGAGAAAGAAGCACACGAACTCACCCGCACGCTCGACCACCAGCGGGACAGCCTCAAAAAACAGATCCGCGCAGCCTGGATGGAAGGGGACGCGCCGGCAGTAAAGGTGCTGCTCAATGAAATTGACCCGGACAGGATTGCCCGGACCATGACCTACTATGAATACCTCAGCAGGGACACGGTCAGTCGCCTGGAGGCATTCAGGAAAAGCCTACGGGAGCTCAGAAGCACTCAGGCCGCGGTGCAGTCAACCCGGGTCGAACTGGCCAGAACGGAAGAAAGCGTTGTCAAACGCCAGCAGGAACTGACAGAATCCAGACAGGAGCGCCAGCAGACACTGGCCGCCCTCAATGCCGATATCCAGAACCGTCGCAGCGAGCGGGAAGAGCTGGAATCGGATCGCAAACGGCTGGAAAACCTGCTCGAGGAAGTGCGGCAGGCAATCAACAACATCCCCTCGCCCAATGAATCCCAGCCCTTCGCCTCACTGCGCAACAAGCTGCCCTGGCCAGTAAAGGGCCAGGTACTGAACCGTTACGGCGAGCACTATGCCGACGGCAAGCTCCGGCGCAACGGCCTGCTTATTGGCACCGGAGAGGAAGCGGAGATTCGCGCCATACACTACGGCCGGGTCGTGTTTGCCAACTGGCTTCGGGGCTTTGGCCTGATTACCATCATTGATCACGGCGACGGCTACATGACACTGTACGGCCACAGCAGCAGCCTGTTCACCAGCCCCGGAGACTGGGTGGCCGCCGGTGAGGCCATCGCCCAGGCCGGTCGCACCGGTGGCACAGATTCCCCGGCGCTCTACTTTGAAGTCCGGCATAATGGCAAGCCCGACAATCCTGGCAAGTGGCTGGCAAATTGAGAAGTCCCGGGAGGGCTGACAAACGCCGCGGGTAACGCCATACTGTCCGGAGTCAGGGAATCCAGTCCAACTATCGGAATAAAAACGGGATATGTGAATGAAACGGGTCAGAAGTACACTCCACGCCTTTCCATTACGCAGCATTGCTCTCGCCACCTGTTTCGCAACCGCTACCGGACTGGCCTGGGCCCAGGATGAAGACGCCGCCAGCAAACAGCTGCTGGAAGGCATCCAGAGCGGCGAACGGGTGGAAATCAGCCTGCCCGATCCCGAGAAACAGCTACCACTGGAAGACCTCCGCAAGTTCACCGAGGTCTTCAGCCGCATCAAGGACGCCTATGTCGAGGAAGTCAGCGATCGCCAACTCCTCGAAAGCGCTATTAAAGGCATGCTGTCAGACCTCGACCCCCACTCCACCTACCTGGCACCCAAGGACTACGAAGAGCTGGAAGAAAGCACCTCCGGCGAGTTCGGCGGGTTGGGCATTGAAGTGGGCATGGAGAACGGCTTTATAAAGGTGATTGCGCCCATCGACGACACGCCGGCGCAGAAAGCGGGCGTCCAGGCCGGGGACCTGATCATCAAGCTTGATGAAAAGCCGGTTAAAGGCATAAGCCTGGAGGAAGCGGTTCAGCTTATGCGGGGCAAACCCGGCTCGATCCTGACGCTCACTATTATGCGTGAAGGCGAAAGTGCACCCATCGAAATCGAAGTCGAGCGCGATATCATCAAGGTCACCAGCGTAAAATCACGAATGCTGGAAAATGGCTACGGCTATGTTCGCATTACCCAGTTCCAGGGCGATACCGGGTCACAGCTTAGAAACGCCCTCAACGGCCTGGAGGACGAGTTGGGCCGGGACCTTGACGGCCTGATCATTGATCTCCGCAACAACCCCGGCGGCGTTTTGCAAGCGGCCGTGGAGTCTGCGGACGCCCTACTTGATGAAGGGCTGATCGTCTACACCGAAGGGCGAATCCAGAGTTCGCGCCTGCGCTTCAGCGCACGGGCAGGCGACATCATGGAAGGCACCCCCATTGTGGTTCTGATCAACGGTGGCTCCGCTTCCGCTTCGGAGATTCTGGCCGGCGCCCTTCAGGATCATAAACGGGCCGTGGTGATGGGCACCAAATCTTTCGGCAAGGGCAGCGTTCAGACAGTGATTCCTTTGGACGAGACCCATGCCATCAAGATGACCACCGCACGCTACTACACACCGGATGGCCGCTCCATTCAGGCGACAGGAATCAAGCCTGACATTGAAGTACGGCCTGCTGAGCTGAAAGAACTCGACAGCAAACCCTTCTTCGCCGAAGCGGATCTGACCGGGCACCTTGAGGGCCAGAATGAGGGGCAGCAACAGGGCGATAAAAATAGCGCGGAGGGCGAATCCGGCTCCATGGCGGATCGGGATTATCAGCTGCGCTCGGCACTGAACCTGCTCAAGGGCATCCGGATTCTGAACCCGAACAACAAAGGCAAGGCAGACAACAAAGGCAAGGCAGAAGGAAGCGCTCAGTGAGAGTAGTGAGCGCCCTGCTGGCCCTGGCACTTTATATGGCTGCCGGCGCGGTTTCGGCGGAACCGACAAGAACGGCTCTGCCACCCACCATTGCCATCATTATTGATGACATGGGCCACAGCCTTGTTGAAGGTGAGCGACTGGCGAATCTTGATCAGCCCCTCACCCTGGCATTCCTGCCCTATCGCCGGCATACGGACAGCCTTGCCCGGCTCGCCCACGGGCAGCACAAGGAAATCATGCTGCACGCCCCCATGGCCAACACCCGCGATTATGGCCTCGGGCCGGGCGGCCTGACACCGGATATGGACGAACAGCGGATGTCAACCACCCTGCGCAGGGCACTCCGGTCCATCCCTTATGTCCAGGGCGTCAACAACCACATGGGCAGCCTGCTGACCCAACAGTTGCAACCCATGGACTGGGTAATGAAAGAGCTGTTCCGCTACCCGGTGTACTTTATCGACAGCCGCACCATTGCCTCATCAGTCGCCGGCGATGTCGCGGCCGCTTACCGGATTCCCACCATGAGCCGGGACGTATTTCTGGATCACGAACAAACCGAGGAGTATGTCGACCGTCAGTTCAAATTGCTGATCAAGCGCGCACGGGAGAACGGCAGCGCCATTGGTATTGGTCACCCTCACACTATTACCGTGGATTACCTGGAAAAGCATCTGCCAGAACTGGATGAACAGGGTATCGCCATTGCCACCGTCAGCGGCCTCTGGGCCATGCGCAACAGCAACCGGGAGATGTTTGCGGAGGGGGAAAAGCAGGCCATTCGACCTGTTTTTGCACAGAAAAAGTAACCTGGCAGCCTGTCGGATTACGGCTTTGCCTAATCCGACCTGCGAGTGGAGTGCATACGGGAAACAGTAACAGTAGGTCGGATTAGACGAAGTCGTAATCCGACAAACCACGAAGCTCACTCCCGTACTTCGATCCCCTGGGCCTTCATAAAGGCCTTCGCTTCCGGAATGGTATGCTGTCCGAAGTGAAAGATGGAAGCCGCCAGCACCGCATCGGCTCCGCCCTGAGTGACACCATCCGCCAGGTGCTGCAACTCTCCGACACCGCCGGAGGCAATCACCGGCACAATCACCGCATCGCTGATGGCTTTGGTCAGCCCCAGATCAAACCCGACCTTGGTGCCGTCCCGGTCCATACTGGTCAGCAGTAACTCGCCAGCGCCCATTTCCACCATCTTGCGAGCCCAATCCACAGCGTCCAGACCGGTCGGCTTGCGACCACCGTGGGTAAAGATCTCCCAGCGGGGCGCCTCGCCTTCCTTACTGACACGCTTGGCATCTATAGCCACCACGATGCACTGGCTGCCAAAACGTTCCGCCGCCTCGCGCACGAATTCCGGGTTGAAAACGGCAGCCGTATTAATGGAAACCTTGTCGGCGCCGGCATTCAGCAGCTTGCGGATGTCATCCACTGTGCGCACGCCGCCGCCCACGGTGAGCGGTATGAAGACTTCCGCCGCCATCCGCTCAACGGTCTCATAGGTGGTGTCCCGGCTTTCATGACTGGCCGTAATGTCCAGGAAGGTGATTTCGTCAGCGCCCTGCTCGTTGTAGCGGCGGGCCACTTCCACCGGGTCGCCGGCATCGCGGATATCGACGAAGTTTACGCCTTTTACCACGCGGCCCTTGTCGACATCGAGACAGGGAATGATGCGTTTTGCCAGAGCCATAAGTCGTCCTTATCCCTTCAGCCCGTCGCAGAAGGCCTGGGCTTCAGCAACATCCAGGGTACCCTCATAGATAGCGCGGCCGGTGATAGCACCAAGGATGCCCTTGTCCGCCACGGTAGCCAGGCGCTTCAGGTCATCCATATTGGTCACACCGCCGGAGGCGATAACGGGGATGCCGCCCTCTTCGGCCAGCGCAGCCGTGGCTTCCACGTTCACCCCCTGCATCATGCCGTCGCGGCTGATGTCGGTGTAGACAATGGCGTCGACACCGTCGTTGGCAAAGCGCTTGGCAAGATCGGTGGCCATCACTTCCGAAACTTCCGCCCAGCCATCGGTGGCGACACGGCCGTCTTTTGCGTCCAGCCCAACGATGATGTGGCCGGGGAATTTCTTGCACATTTCGGTGACAAAGTCCGGCTCTTTCACGGCCTTGGTGCCGATAATGACCCACTGCACGCCGGCCTTCAGATAGGCCTCGATGGTTTCTGCCGAGCGGATACCACCGCCGATCTGAATCGGCAGATCCGGGTATTTGCGGGCGATGGCCTGGACGATCTCGCCGTTAACGGGTTCGCCGGCAAAAGCGCCGTTCAGGTCAACCAGGTGCAGGCGCCGGGCGCCGGCTTCCACCCAGCGGGTGGCCATATCGACAGGATCGTCACCAAACACCGTGGAGTCATCCATCCGGCCCTGACGCAGGCGTACGCATTTGCCGTCTTTCAGATCGATCGCGGGAATTATCAGCATTTTCCTGTCCAGTTTGTAAAATTCTCAAGCAACTGCAAACCCGCCCGGGCACTTTTCTCCGGGTGGAACTGCACCGCAAAAATATTGTCTCGCGCCACCGCTGCCGCCAGATCAACCCCATAGTGGGTTCGGCCGGCCATATCAACATTGCCTTTGGCTTCAGCGTAGTAACTGTGCACGAAGTAGAAACGGTCGCCGTCCGGAATTTTGTGCCAAAGCGGGTGATCGATGGTCTGGCCAACCTGGTTCCACCCCATGTGAGGCACCTTCAGGCGCTCACCGTTTTCGGTGAGGTGGTCACCGAAATAGCGCACCTCTGAGGGGAACAGGCCGATGCAGTCAACGCCGCCGTTTTCTTCGCTGCGGGACATCAGGGCCTGCATGCCGACGCAGATGCCGAGAAACGGGCGGTCCCGGGAGACCTCACGGACCAGATCCACCACTCCAAGGCGTCGCATTTCCGCCATGCAGTCGCGAATGGCGCCAACGCCGGGGAGAATCACACGGTCGGCTTCACGGATTTCGTCGGCGTTGTCGGTGACCAGTACGGTAGTGTCCGGGGCAACCTGCTCCACCGCTTTTTTGGCAGAGTGAAGGTTGCCCATGCCGTAGTCGATTATGGCAACGGTTTTCATGGTTGTTGCGGAGTCCTTGATTGACCGGTCACAAGTGACCGGTTAAAGCGAGCTTTCTGGCGAAGAGCCTGTTACAGAGAACCCTTGGTGGACGGGGTAATACCCGCCATGCGCTCGTCCATTTCGATGGCCATGCGCAGCGCGCGGCCAAAGGCCTTGAACACGGTTTCAATCTGGTGGTGGGTGTTCTTGCCCTTCAGGTTGTCGATGTGCAGGGTCACCATGGAGTGATTCACGAAGCCGCGAAAGAACTCCTCGAACAGGTCAACATCGAAGCCACCCACGGCACTGCGGGTGTAGGGCACGTCCATCATCAGGCCAGGGCGACCGGACAGATCGATAACAACACGTGAGAGAGCCTCGTCCAGTGGTACGTAGGCGTGGCCGTAACGGCGAATGCCCTTTTTGTCGCCAACGGCCTGCTTGAAAGCCTGGCCCAGGGTGATGCCTACGTCTTCCACCGTGTGGTGGTCATCAATGTGCAGATCGCCCTTGGAAACAATGTTCAGATCCACCAGACCATGACGGGCAATCTGGTCCATCATGTGCTCAAGAAAAGGCACGCCTGTGTCGAAGCTGGATTTACCGGTGCCGTCGAGATCGATCTCAACGGTGATCCGGGTTTCAAGGGTATTTCGTTCTACCCGAGCCTTGCGTTCGGCCATGGGGACTCCGTGACAATTGAGCGGCATAACGCCGTAAAAATTCCATCCGGCAATTATACCTTTTATGTTCGCCGGAGTCCCACAACCGGTTTAATTGCTCCAATACTCTCCAATAGTAATATGCGGATGAAAATGCGGGTAAACGGGCCAGCAAAGCTTCGTCAGAAGGCCTTCTTGAGATTGTTCATGTAAGTATCCACAAGGCTGTTGAACTCGTGTTTGATGACCGGACTGATCGCCAGCTTAAGCAGGCTGGGCAGGGGCACGGTCAACTCAGCGCTGGTCTGAAACTTCACGATTGTCGCCTTGTCGCCCCTGGACTTGACTGTCCAGGAACCATTCACCACCCCATTGCCCTCGCCTTTCACAGGCTCCCAGACAATCCGCCCGGCATCTTTATCCGAATAATACTTGCAGGCATACACGGACTGGATCGCATGCTTGTCGACACCGACTTTTTCCATTTCCCAGCGGTAGGTGTTGTCGCCGAGATCGGTCAATTTGTGAACCTTGGGAAAATGACTGACAGAACGTGGCACATCCGCCAGCAAATCAAACACTTCATCATAGCTTCCCGGAAGCTCAAGTTCCCGGCTCAGCTCAATCGAAACGGTAATAGCCACGGCCAACTCCCTCTTATGTTTATAGGTATCAACCAGCAGCCTGTCGGACTTAAGGCCGACAGGCTGCTGATCGGAAAATTACAGGGCTGTATTTTGGCCCAACACTAGCGCATTGTCATACTCCTGCACTGTTAATTTGTTAACCCTGCGTTATCCTTTTGGGCACCGGCGTCGTTATTCGCCGCAAATACCGCAAGCTGACAACATTAGGAAGGAAGCCTGAATCATGAAAGCCGTCCGTTATGTTCTGATCGCCGTCGTTGCGCTGATCGCTCTCGCCGTGGCCGCCGTTGCCATCGCCATGGCCGTGATCAACCCCAACGACTACAAGCCACAGATTGAGCAGGCCGTAGAAGATGCCACCAACCTGGATCTGATCCTGGAGGGCGACATTGGCTGGTCGTTTATTCCGCTCGGCCTGGAGTTGAATTCCGTCGAGGCCAAACTGGAAGATAATCGTTTCATTGCTCTGGAACAGCTGGTTGCCCAGGTCGATTTCTGGTCGCTTATCGCCATGTCTCCAAGAGTAAATACCTTTGTTCTGAACGGACTGGACGCCCGCCTCGAAGTGGACGAACAGGGCAACGGCAACTGGACCCGAATCATGCCCGAAAAGCCAGCCGGAGCGGCAACTGAAGAAACAGCCGGCACCCAGGATGAGCAGGCACGGAAAGACAAGGGAGCCGGCGGTGAGGCTCTGAACTTCAATGTTGAAAACGTTCAGATCAGCAACGCCCAAGTGCACTATACCGACAGGAGCACCGGCCAGTCGGTCACGCTGGAGAACTTCACCGTTAACGCCAGCAACATCACCCTGGGCTCCGAGTTTCCACTGGAGATCGGATTCCGGGTTGCGACTACCCAGCCCACCCTTGA
>JAXHUV010000309.1:0-2411 GCA_034189445.1 Pseudomonadota bacterium | reverse complement strand
CCGCCGGCAGGAACCCGCCGGGCAAACGGGTAAAGAGAACCGCCACCAGAGCAACGATACCCAGGAAGGCCAGGGTATAAAGCCAGGCATGGCGTGCGGTATGGCCAACCAGTCGGACATAACCCCGGGTCAGACGCGCCAACCCCGATTCGAACCAGCCAAACCACTTTTGTAGCAAGGTTTTATCGTGGGAAGGTTTCAGCAGCCGACCACACAGCATGGGGCTCAGAATCAGTGCAACCAGTACCGAGAGAACCATGGCCCCGGCGATACTCAGGGAAAACTGCCGGTAAATCGCCCCGGTGGAGCCGGGAAAGAAGGCCATGGGAATAAAGACGGCGGAAAGGACGACACCGATGCCCACCAGCGCGCTGGCGATCTGCCCCATGGACTTGCGTGTTGCCTCCATCGGGCCAAGCCCATCCTCATGCATAACCCGTTCGACGTTCTCCACCACAACAATGGCGTCATCCACCAGCAGGCCTATGGCCAGTACCAGGCCAAACAGGGTGAGCATGTTGATGGAAAAGCCGAAGGCCACCATGACCGCGAACGTACCGAGCAGCACCACCGGGATTGCAATTGCCGGTATCAGAGTAGCCCGCCAGCTCTGGAGAAACAGCAGCATGACCAGGACCACCAGCGCAATTGCCTCGATGATCGTCTGGACTACCGCACTGATGGAGGCCTCCACAAAGGGTGCGGTCTGGTAGGGGTATCGGATCTCCACCCCTTCGGGAAAGTAGGGTCGGAGCTCCTGGATACGCGCCTTAATAGCTTCCGTGACACCGAGCGAATTGGCACCCGGCGCCAGATTGATGCCTATGCCGGCCGCCGGCTCACCATCATAAAAACTGTCGATATGAACCGCGCCACGGCCAAGCCCGATGCGGGCGACATCCCCCAGGCGCACCAGGGAGCCGTCGGGCATGCTCTTGAGCAGGATGTTGCGAAATTCTTCGACCGAGGTAAGCAGGGTCTGGGCGGTGACCGTGGCATTGAGCTGCTGACCCTCAACCGCGGGCAGCCCGCCAAGCTGGCCGGCGGTAACCTGGGCGTTTTGCGCCTCGACAGCGGAGCTCACGTCGGCGACGGTCAGGCCGTAATTGGTCAACGCCGAAGGGTCCAGCCATATCCGCATCGCATATTCCGAGCCGAAAACCTGCACGCTGCCGACACCCGTCACCCGCCCAATCGGCTCGGCCAGCTCGGAGCTGATGAAATCCGCCAGATCGAGTTTGCTGAGGCGGCCGTCGGTAGAGACGAATGCCATTACCATCAGAAAACTGGTGCTGGCTTTCTCAACACTGATCCCCTGCTGGCGCACCACTTCAGGCAGCCGCGGCTCAGCCAGCTTGAGTTTGTTCTGCGCCTGAACCTGAGCAATGTCCGGGTCGGTACCGGCTGCAAAGGTCAGGGTGATCGTGGCGTGACCCGAAGAGTCCGCGGTCGAGCTCAGATAAAGCAGGTTGTCCAGGCCGGTCATCTCTTGCTCGATAACCTGAACCACGGTCTTGGAAACCGTGTCCGCCGATGCACCGGGATAGTCGGCCTGGATCTCTACCGCCGGCGGGGCCACCGTGGGGTAGCGCTGAACCGGTAAAACAAAGATCGCCATGATGCCTGCCAGCATGGCGACAATCGCCAGCACCCAGGCAAAAACAGGTCGGGAAATAAAGAAATTGATCATCCCGCGGAGCCCTCTTTTCCGGAGGCGTTCGTCTTCGGAGTATCCATGTCACCGGCTTGCCCATTGCTGGCCGGTTGCAACGGTATATCGGCCGGGACTGGCTTGACCTTGGCACCGGGACGAACCTTTTGCAGACCGGAGACAATCAGGCGATCACCCGGTTCCAACCCCTTCTCAACCAGCCAGAAAGCGCCAATCGCCCGGTTTGCCTCCAATTGGCGGCTCACCACTTCACTTTCGGTGTTCACCAGCAGCCCCGTAGCCTTTCCCTGCGGGTTACGGGTTACCCCCTGTTGCGGTGCCAGGATTGCATTTTCCCGAACCTCCTCAGTTAACCGGACGCGCACATACATCCCTGGCAAGAGGTCCTCATCCGGGTTGGGGAACACTCCCCTGAGACTAACGGAACTGGTACTTTGGTTGACGGTGACATCCGTTACGTCGATGCGGCCTGGATGGGGGTATACCGAGCCATCTTCGCGCAACAAAATGAGCTCGGCCTGATCGGAGCCGCTCTGTGCACCGGTGCCTTTGCTCAGGGACGACCGAATCTGCCTGAGTTTATCAACCGGCAGCTGGATATCGACATACATCGGGTCGAGCTGCACCAGGCGAGCCAGCGGCTGGGCCTGATTGGCGGTGACCAATGCGCCTTCCGTGAACAGTGTCGGGCCTGTGCGTCCGCTGATGGGTGCCTTGACTTCGGTATACGCCAGCTCAA
>JAXHUV010000308.1:0-2416 GCA_034189445.1 Pseudomonadota bacterium | reverse complement strand
CTTATTTTGCCGGTAGTTGTGGCGGTGCGCCCATTGGGATCATCCGCCAATACATCGAGCAACAGCAAACGCCACACTGAAAGCCAAGGGCGGCTGCGCCGTCCGCGCTATCCATCACCGCTCTGAAGAGACAGTGCTTTTCGCGCACTTTGGTAAATATTTGAAATTCTGGAAACTGACACTATTATCTGAGGTAGATTCCCCGACCTGTTTCAATTACAGTTGAAGGCTGTTCCGCGAGTGAAGTCCTGGAACCCAACGGAGAGAGAGATGGAAAACAGACAGTATAATTACCAGCGGAATCGAGGCAATACCATTGCCCGTGGCTCTGCAACGGCTGCAATCAGTCCGGAAGCCTCCAAGGTTCTGAAAAATACCTACACATTGCTTGCCATGACGCTGCTGTTCAGCGCCGCAATGGCAGCAGCGTCAATGTATATTGGTCTCGGCCGCGGTGCCAGCCTGATTTGTAGCCTTGGGGCTCTGGCGCTGGTCTGGTTTGCTCTCCCCCGGACAGCGAACAGTAGCGCCGGTATTGCTGTTGTGTTCGCTTTCACAGGCCTTCTTGGGCTGTCTCTGGGCCCAACACTGAATTATTACCTGCAGTTCTCCAGCGGTAGTCAGATCGTTATGCAGGCGCTGGGTGGAACCGCACTGGTTTTCTTTGCCCTGTCTGGTTATGTTCTGACCACCAAGAAAGATTTCAGCTTCCTGCGAGGCATGCTGGTAGCAGGCCTGGTAGTTGTGCTGATTGCTGCTCTGGGCGCCATCGTTGCAAGCTTCTTTGGTGTGGAAATAACAGCGTTCAGCCTGGCCATCAGCGCTGCCATCGTTTTCCTGATGTCTGGCTTTATCCTCTATGATACAAGCCGCATCGTAAACGGAGGCGAACAGAATTACATTATAGCCACTACCGGGTTGTACCTGAATATCTATAACCTGTTCGTTGCCCTGCTCCACCTGATCTCCGCATTCAGCGGTAACGATTGACACCATTGTAGGCTGCTTTGGCACTAAAAGCCCCGGCTCTTGTCGGGGTTTTTGCTTTATGTTAACTAAAAAGACTCCCTGGTATGACGCGACAGCATGACTGACTCGAGCACTGAATCGTTTACTCTGGTCATCACCGGCGCCCCCTACTCGTCCCAGGCGCCCCAGACCGCCCTTGGCTTTGCGCAGGCTGCCGTAAACGCCGGCCACCACATTGACCGGGTTTTTCTCTACGGTGACGGTGTGCACCTGGCCTCGGCACTATGCGCACCACCGTCTGACGAGACCAACTGGTCAGAGGAGTGGTCGCGGTTTCTGACCGATCACAGCATTCCCAGCGTGGCCTGTATTGCCTCTGCACTGCGTCGTGGCCTGATCAACGAGGTTGAGCAGAAACGCTATGAGTTGCCGGCGGCCAATCTGCGCGCCCCGTTTGAAATCGCCGGTCTCGGAGAGTGGGTCGAAGGACGGATAAAGTCCACGCGAACACTCTACTTTCACGCTGGAGACTGACCGTGAGCACATTGATAATGATTGACCAGCCACCCTATGGTGCGTGGTCCGGGCGGGAGGCGCTGGACATGGCATTTTCGCTTGCGGCCTTTGACCAGCCGGCATCGCTGCTGTTCACCGGGGCCGGCGTTAACTGGCTGAGACAGGCTCAGGAAGCCAGCGGTATTGGCCAGAAGTCTGTGGAGAAGAATCTGTCTGCGGCGCCGATATTTGGTATTGAGGCGATCCTGGCCGATCGCGCTGCATGCAACACCTATAGTCTGGATGAGAGCTCGCTTATCGAAGGCGTGACCCTGGTGGATGTCAAGACCGCCCTACTCACGGGTTATCACCATACCGCTTTCGCAGGTTAGCCCAGATGACAGCCATACAGACATTGCACATTCTGAACAAATCTCCCGACCATCCCCGTGCGGCCCGGTGCCTTGAGATAATGTCAGCAGAAGACGGCCTGTTGCTTATCGGCGGTGGCGTGCTGCTTCTTGCAACTGGGAACCTGCCTGGCGCCGGCAAGGTATTCGCACTTTCTCCGGACGTCGACGCGCGCGGGCTCAGGCAGCTGACAGGCGACGCCAGCGTTGTAGATTTCCCGGAGATGGTCGCACTTTCATTGCAGGCACAACGGGTAATCAGTTGGTAGATCATGGCCAGTAACGCAATGCCAGCACGAAACAACGAAGGCTTTCTTGAAGACGCCCAGGACTGGACGGAAGGGGTCGCGGCCGCCATTGCGGCCGAGGATGAGATGGAGCTAACCGAAAGACACTGGGAAATCATCCAGTTCCTCCGATTTTTTTATAAAGAACATGAAATGTCGCCACCGTCAAACCGCCTGTTCGTGAAGGCCGTTAAAGAGGCGCTGGGCGAGGACAAGGGCAACAGCATTTACCTGATGCAGCTGTTTCCCGGCACG
>JAXHUV010000307.1:0-2427 GCA_034189445.1 Pseudomonadota bacterium | reverse complement strand
CCGGATTTCCCCATGCACTAACCGGGCAACCACCATGTGGAAGCTGTTCGAGCCCATATCGATGGCTGCCAGCACCTCGGGTGAGAAAGCAGCGTTTTCGGCGGTGGATGCGACCGTCACCAGGTTGGAATCCTTCTGATAGAAACGTGCAGGGTACTATAAGCGAAATCCCTCGGACCTGTCAGTAACCGGAAAGCCAGGCATTTGAAAAGGGGTCCAGCAGCCTGTCGGACTCAAGGCTAATCTACTGCGCTCGCTTTCCCACCTTGCTCGCGACGATTGCTTAAGTCCGACAGGCTGCTGGCGTGGATCGATCCATGGCGATGAATCTACTGCTTCACATCCGGCTGATCAATCGCGTAAAGTATGCGTTAACGTGATTTGGGTGAAAGGTTGCCTGCAAACCCGGGCAGTCTTCAGCTACATTCAATCAATCGCACCTGTGCCCGGCATGGCAATCCCTCGGGGAAATGCCGTTGTGTGGCAGTAGTGCATGAATCAGGAAAAGGTAATGAGCGGAAATATCGTACATGTAACCGACGCTTCGTTTGACCAGGATGTGTTGCAGTCCGACGTCCCGGTACTGGTGGACTACTGGGCCGAGTGGTGCGGCCCCTGCAAGATGATCGCGCCAGTGCTTGAAGAGGTTGCCGACGAGTACAACGGTAAACTGAAGGTCTGCAAGCTCAACATTGACGAAAACGAGCAGACCCCGCCGAAGTTCAACATCCGTGGTATCCCCACGCTGATGCTGTTCAAGAACGGCAATGTGGACGCAACCAAAGTCGGCGCACTGTCCAAATCCCAGTTGGCGGCCTTCCTGGACAGCAATCTCTGATTGCAGTCAGATCATCAGAAATCGCCCCTGAGTCTAGAGTGATGCACTACACTAGCAGCCTGTTGGACAGGCTGCTGGCTCTCGGGTGATTTTATGGCCAATTACTTCCAGTCCCGGGACCGCGCCAGAGCGGATTTTCGGGCTTGGGTAAGACCAGGGTCGAGAAATAATTGCCACTAATTTGCGCGGCACACTTGACATTCGTCAGTCAGGTGGCCGATGATCCTTCTGCCCGGCGAACGGTTGTTCCCACTCTCTGGCTTCAGTAGTACTTTAATTCCGGTTTCCATCTTGCACCGGTTGCTCCATCTGGCCAGCATCAGTTTCAGCGTTTACTTTATCAATACGTTCAGGGGCACCCCTGTCATTCCAATATCCGTTTACTTCCATTCCTGAAAAACCAATAAACTATGAATCTTACTGAACTCAAGCAGAATTCCATGCCCGAATTGCTCGATATTGCGCAAGAGATGGGCCTCGATAACCTGGCTCGTTCGCGCAAGCAGGATGTCATCTTCACCATTCTGAAGAGGCACGCGAAAAGCGGCGAAGACATCTACGGTGACGGCGTACTGGAAATTCTGCAGGACGGCTTCGGCTTCCTCCGTTCCGCTGATGCCTCCTACCTGGCCGGCCCCGACGACATTTACGTCTCACCCAGTCAGATCCGCCGTTTCAACCTGCGCACGGGTGATACGGTTGCCGGCAAGATCCGTCCGCCGAAAGACGGCGAGCGCTACTTTGCCTTGTTGAAGGTCAACGAGATCAATTTCGACAAGCCGGATAACGCGCGAAACAAGATTCTTTTCGAGAACCTTACGCCCCTGTTCCCGAATGAGCGCCTCACGCTGGAAGCCGGCAACGGCAGCACAGAAGATCTCTCCTCCCGAGTGCTGGATCTGGTGGCGCCTATTGGCAAAGGCCAGCGCGGCCTGATCGTTTCTCCACCCAAAGCCGGGAAGACGCTGTTGATGCAGAGCATCGCCCAGTCCATCACCCGCAACAATCCGGAGTGCCATGTGATGGTACTGCTGATTGACGAGCGGCCCGAGGAAGTGACCGAGATGCAGCGCACCGTGCGCGGCGAAGTCATCGCCTCCACCTTTGACGAGCCTCCGGCCCGTCACGTCCAGGTGGCCGAGATGGTGATTGAAAAGGCCAAACGCCTGGTTGAGCACAAGAAAGACGTGGTTATCCTGCTGGATTCCATTACCCGTCTGGCGCGCGCCTACAACACAGTGATTCCGTCCTCGGGCAAGGTACTGACCGGCGGTGTTGACGCCCACGCCCTGGAAAAGCCCAAGCGTTTCTTCGGTGCCGCCCGTAACGTGGAAGAAGGCGGAAGCCTGACTATCCTGGCCACGGCGCTGGTAAACACCGGCTCCAAGATGGACGAAGTAATCTACGAGGAGTTCAAGGGCACCGGTAATATGGAGATCCATCTGGATCGCAAGATTGCCGAGAAGCGGGTCTACCCGGCCCTCAATATCCGTAGCTCCGGAACCCGTCGTGAGGATCTGCTGATGAGTGAGGCGGATGTTCAGCGGATCTGGATCCTGCGCAAGCTCCTGCACTCCATGGACGACGAC
>JAXHUV010000306.1:0-2446 GCA_034189445.1 Pseudomonadota bacterium | reverse complement strand
TTGCACCGGCCGGATCAGCCGGAGTGACAAGCGCGGCGTGATTAATGAAAACGCATTGCCGATCCTGGAACGGCTGAACCTGGACCCGGGGCGGTGGTGCGAGCGGGCCACGCGCTTTGAGACGACGTACCAGGATTACCGCAAGGAACGCCGACGAGCGGCCTGAGCCCCTCCCCTTTCAAACTTTTTCTCTGGACCGGCCACAGGCTGGGGCTTGGCCGTGGGCGATGGCCCGGCCTTGACGGCTATCGATGCAAGAACACGGGCTTATAGGCGCGGTGTAGGCCGGAATTTTTAACGTAACACCGGATTCACCGCAGCGACACCCGGGTCAGGCTAGTGCCTGTCCAGAGAAGCTACTGGATTCAGTTATCAGGCATCTGAGAGGGATGTCGCGGAAAATTTCCGTGGAACCAGAAACGGGGAAGATGACCCAGCGAAAGCTCATCCTGGAATGATCAGTGTCGTGCCTGTCCATGATCAGTGAGTGTGTGTCCATTAGGAACAGGCGAGTGCCTGTCCATGATCAGTGGTGTCAGGTCCGATCCGGACAGGCCCCAGGGAATGAGCGCCGCGAACCTGACAGTCTCCCCTTCCATCTCCCCGGCGTACAGTCGCCAGGTTGCAGGTCCCAGAATTTCAAAGTGATATTACCCCACATAGCTATCAGCGTTCGTCGTCGTAAAGTCATCGGCAGACCACAGGATGCAGGCAGCTTCCTCGGTAACATCAGTTTGCAGGGTACCTAGAGCCTCTACCGAGGCCGCGTTGGTATCCGCCATGCCCAGAAGCTGTTCATACATACTGCCAGCCGGTTCATAAGCAGCTTCCGTAGCGGCTGCACACTGGGCGACGGCTTCGGCAAAACCGGTGAAGGGTTTTATGCTGGATTCGGCGCCAGCCCCACGAACGGTCTGGGTTACACAACGCCAGCGGGACTGATTAAAAATACTGTGGGAAAGGTCCGGAGACGGCGAGAAGACGTCAAAGTCAGGCCGGTTATACCGGGCATCGCACAAATCCATCGCGACCGCCGGACGAAGACCAGCCAATAAAAGATAGACAAGAACTATTGATACAGAACGAAGAAATCGTCTGCGACTTACCGTATAGCGACAGATGCTCATGCTCCCTCCATGGATTATTAAAAAACGAACCCATCACTCCTGGATGGCGTTTTTGCCATTGTCCCTAATAGCCAATTTTCAAGGATTCACGATTACCGTTAACCATCCACCACAACCGCGATCCCAAAACGGTACACGAGAAACTGACCTTTGCGCCACTGTCTCGCCACCAGGCTAAAGCCAATTTTTCCGGTGGCCGATCTTGTCAGGCGCATGACTGATTCTGGGGTCGGCAAACGCCCTATTTCATCCGCGTGGCTTCGAACACCGCCAATTCTTCTCCGGCCTCACCCAGCAGCCGTAGCTCGATGCCTTCCAGGTTGACGCCCACGGTCTTGGCGAATGCGGCGAACAGCAGGTCTTCCGTCTGGTTCTGCGGGCACGCCATAAGGGTGCTGCTCATGGAATCAAACAGCAGGTTTTCACCCGTTACCTGATAGTCACCCATGTACTGGTTACAACCGCTGAAACCGCTCACCCGGCCGTCATCCAGGAACAGGACATGGAGTTTCTGCTGGCTGTCGGTTTCCGGCACCGGTTGGCCGGCCACGCTGACCAGTTCCCAATAGGTATTGGTCAGCGGCATCGCCACCACATCCCCACCCGGGCTGTTGCTGGCTGGCGAACTTACGCAACCGGCCAGTAGCAGCACTGCAAACAGGGCTGCCACATACCCGGCGGTCTTCATTGTCGTTGTCATTCCACTCCTCCCTGTTGAGGGTTAACAATGGCCATTCACACCAACAGCCTGGCCAGTCCCGACGCCCTGATCACCCCACGCCCTACCGCTTCTTTCAGCACACCCTCCTGGCTCACCACCAGGCTCAGCCAGTGGCGTGCCCGGGTGATGCCGGTGAAAAGAGTGCCTGTCCATGATGATCTTGCTATAGCCCCTCTATTTCTGACTGGCTATGGGTCTTCAGGTAATCCCGCAACGCTTTGTCCATTCTGGACTGCCAGCCTTCTCCGGTTGCGCGGAATGTTTCCACAACCTCCGGGGACAACCGAATGGTGATTCTTTCTTTCGTGACTTCCGCTTTGGGTCGTCCCAGAGGCCTGAGCCGTCTGGATTCCTGCTCTGAAAGCTCATGCGTATCCAGATCATAGGCTATACCTTCACTGATCTTCGTCTCCTCTTCATCGGAGGGCAGATCGAAAATCCGGCCGGATTCAGATTTTACTTGCATACAACGCTACCTCTCTCCGATTCGCTTTCCGCAAACTGATCACCCGGACAGTCTCGTCCCGACGGGTATATACAAGGCAATAAACCCTTGAGCCAATCGGTGCAAAGCCAATCATTCGCCGCTCACCATAAT
>JAXHUV010000305.1:0-2454 GCA_034189445.1 Pseudomonadota bacterium | reverse complement strand
CATGGAGGCGCCCAGCCGCAGTACGGAAAGACCATTCACCTGCCCCACTTCCTCACCTTCGGTGGCGATCTTAACAATGCCCCGGGTGATCTGCTCCATACTGCGCTCACGCACCCGGCTGGCCCGGTATTCGCGCTCATCAATCGCCTGCTGGATGTAGTCATCGGTGATGAGCTCGGCGCCATCCTGCCCGGCCCAGTGGTCGGCCTCACTGAGCAGGTCCCTCAGGACCCGGTCATGGGCCGTGAGCTTGCGTTGGTCACTGGCCAGACGACTGGCGTGCTCAATCAGACGAGCCACGCCTTCCCGGGTCAACGGTCGAGCTTTAACCCCTCTGGCCATGGAGGCAATCATTCTGGCGTAAAGCACGTAACCGCCATCCTCCCGATCAAGGTCGTCCTCAAAATCCGCTTCCACCTTGAACAGGTCCAGAAAGTCCGGATCGTAGTGGGACAGGAGGTAATACAGCATCCGGTCACCAAGAATCACCACCTTGACCGACACCGGAATCGGCTCGGGCTGGAGGCTGGTGGTGCTCACCAGGCCGTATAGCCGCTCCAGGGATTCGATGCGGATTTCACCGGAGAACAGGGTGCGTTTGAGGCTTTCCCAGGCCATGGGCTGGGTCAGGATACGGCGGGCGTCTATAATCAGGTAGCCCCCGCTGGCCCGGTGCATGGCACCACCCTTGATCAGGGTGAAATCGGTATACAATGTGCCCTGGCGCGCCCGGTGCTCGATCTGGCCGGTCAGATGCTGGTGATTGGGCAGGTCTTCATAGATCACCGGAGCGCCCTGCGTCTCGGCGTTGTCCACCAGCAGGTTGACTTTGTAGCGCACCAACAGGCCGTCCGGGGGACCGTTTTCGCCATCCTGGAAGGCTTCGGCATGCTCGACCACGTCCTCCCGGACGGTATCCAGATGGGCCACTACATCGGGCAGGTGAGACCATTTCTCGCGCAGTTCGCCCATGGGGCCCCCAAGCGTAATCTGCACCATCTCCTCATTCAGCGCATGCACTCGCTCGCGAACTTCCTTGCGCAGCCTGGGAATCTGCTGAATGGTCTGCTGGAGTTTTTTCTGCAACTCCTCCACCTTCGATTCAATAAGCTGTTTTTCCTCATCCGAGAATTTCTTGTACTCCTCGGGATCGATCACCTCACCATCCCGCATGGGGGCAAAGGTAAACCCCGCCGGCGTGGTGATCATGGCAATGTTGTTACGGTTGGCCTCTTTCTGGATATCGAACAGCCCCTGGTGCTGGCGCTTGGCCATCTCCTCCTGAAGCTCCTGGACCCGGGACTGGTATTCCTCGCTCTCGAACGTAGCCGGGATGGCCGTACGTAATTCATCCGTAAAATCGTTCATGTCCTTGCGGAAATCCCGACCCTGAGTGGCGGGGAAGCGCAAGGCCTTCGGTCGGTCGGCGTTCTTGAAGTTGTAGACATGGCACCAGTCCGGTGGCACGTCCTTCTCGCTGGCGTGCTTGCCCAGAAAGCGCTCCACCAACTCGTGCTTCCCGGCGCCCGAGGGCCCAAGCACAAAGAGATTGAACCCCCGGCCTTCCATGCTGGCACCAAACTCCAGCGCCCGCAGTACCCGCTCCTGGCCACAGGGCAGCTCCAGGTCCTGAAGGGTTTCCGTGGTCTCGAAATCCAGTTTCTCCGGCGGGCAACGGTGATAAACCTGATCAATGTTCAGCGGTGCGGGTACTGTCATCAACTACTCCTTCAGGGCGATTCGGACTTTATTAATTCGTGACCACAAGTGGTTCAAAGTATAGACGACGACCAAGGGTTGGCCGGAAGCCGGGACGACGAAACCGGGACAGATTTATTTTCGGAGTATCTCGGGTGCCCCCAAGCTGACAGTATTGGCTACCAACGGGGGCATTGCGTATTCCAGACCACGGTTGCCACTGATTCCAGACGAAGCCTGCCACCCTTTCCATAAGGGAAATAAATCTGTCCCAGTTTCGCACGGCAGTGTGCGGCGATCCAGCGTGACCGCGCGGATCACATCCGGATCCGCCAACGGTTGAAGTGTCTTGCCGATCCGGCCGGGCTGACCACCCGGCTTGCGCTCACCTTTGCGGCGACTCTTTTTGGCGTGGTTCGGGTCCTGGGAGGGCGGCTTGCTGCTGTTGGCACTGTCCGTACCAAGTCGCCCGGCCAGGACCTGGATCAAGGCTATCAGCAATTCAATGGTCGTGCGCAGTGACACCGACAGCGTTTTGTCGTCCTGGAGTTGTTGCCTGACGGTGGCCAGAATGTCGTCGACATCCCTGTTACGGATCTTCATGAACCTGGGCCCGGTCGTTTGATGCGACTATCTAGTTTCCGTCCATAAACGGCCTGTTTTCAAGGCTACTCGCCCGGCCGGGGCGGTCAAATTGTTTCTCTTGACCCACTTTATCCCGACCACATCGCAGCCCGTGGTCTTCCGTCGCCATTT
>JAXHUV010000304.1:0-2465 GCA_034189445.1 Pseudomonadota bacterium | reverse complement strand
TTTCAAAGTACTAGTGTAACTGAAATAATTTGCTGACGAGTACATATTCTAGTTTTAGCCAGTGGAAATCTCACACTCACACACACACACACACACACACACACACACACACACACACACACACACACACACACACATTAAAACAAAATAGAGTGTCTGTTTGTTTGTCTGTCTGTCCGTCTGTCTGCCTATCCGCACAAGAGGTACGATCAAAAATACTACGCATGAGAACTTTGATAAAAACGCAGAAAAAAACAGAAGACAAGCGGGCGAGACTTGAGAATATATAGGGAAACACTGGGACGATCTTAGAACAGGCGGGGACGATTTTAGCACATGCGGTGACACGTGGATTCTATTTCAGAACAATTGGAGACGATTTTACGATGTGCTGCGACACTCGGGGACGATTTAACTGTGTGCGGTGACACTCGGGGAAGATTTTACGATGTGCGGAGACGCTAGTGGACGATTTTACAATGTGCGGCGTCACTCGGAGACGATCTTACGATCTGCGGCGACATCGGGTACGATTTCACGATGTGCGGTGATACTCGGGGACGATTTTACGATGTGCGACGACACACGGGGACGATATGATGATGTGTGACGACACTCAGGGACGATTTGACGATGTGCAGTGTCACTCGATGGCTATTGTAGGATGTGCGGCGGCACTCGGGAACGATTTGCCGATGTGTTACCACAGATTGTAAAATCATCCTCGAGTGTCAACGCACATCGTCCCCGAGTGTCGTCGCACACCGTAAAATCGTCCTCGGGTGTCGCCTAACATCGTAAAATCGTCCTCGAGTGTCGCCGCACATCGTAAAATCGTTAGCGAGTGTAGCCGCACATCGTAAGATCGTCCCCAAGCGACGCCGCATATCGTAAAATCGTCAGCGAGTGTCATCGCACATTGTAAAACCGTCGCCGAAAAATCATAAAATCGTTCCCGAGTGTCGCTGCACATTGTAAAATCGTCCCTGAGTGTCACCGCGATTATAACATAGTCCCGAGTGTTGTCGCACCTTGTAAGATCGTCACGAGTGTCGCCGCATATCGTAAAATCGTCTCCGAGTGTCGCTGGACATCCTCATATCGTCCCCGAGTGTGGCGGCACATGGTAATATCGTCCCCGAGAGTCCACGCACATCGTAAAAACATCCGCGAGTGTCGCCACAAATCCTGAAATCGTCCCTGAGTATCGGGGTACATCGTAAAAACTTCAGCGAGTGTCGCCGCACATCGTAACATCGTCTCCGAGTATCGCCGCACATCGTAAAATCGTCCCCGAGTGTCTCCGCACATCGTAACATTGTCCCCGAGGTCGCCGTACATCGTAAAACCGATGCCGCAAATCGTAACATCATCCCATAGTGTCGCCGCACATCGTACAATCGTTAGCGAGTGTGGCCGCACATCGTACGATCGTCCCCGAGCGAGGCAGCTCATCGTAGAATCGTCAGCGAGTGCCGCCGCGCATCGTAGAATCGTCCTGGATTGTCGCCGTACATCGTAAAATCGTCCTTGTGTGTTGCCGCGCATCGCCAAATTGTCTTCGAGTGTCGCCGCGCATCGTAAAATCGTCCCCTATTGTTCAGAAACAATATCCACGTGACACCGCATGTTGTAAAATCGTCCCGCCTGTTCTAGATTGTCCCCATGTTTCCCTGCATATTCTCAGATCTCGCCTGCTTGTCCCCTTGTTTTTCTGCGTGTCACCTCGTGTTTTAGTCACACTCAACAATGGATCATTACTGCTATCTGATTACAATAATCACAATGTCTCTTGGATTGTTACGCACCGCTATGTCCGGGGCCCGCTATGTCCACGGCCCGCTATGTCCAGGGCCCACTATGTCCGGGGCCCGCTATGTCCACGGCACGTTATTTGTTTTTCTCCCGAGTAGTTTTTATAACGCAATAGGAATCATTGACGTCCCTGTTCAGTGTTTTTTTTAAAGATTTTACTAACCCTATAGATCTACCTTCTTCAACATTTTTGCATCACGATTCTCACTCTGGCTACATCCCATTACTCCCCGTCCTATTACTCCCCCGTCCCATTACTCCCCTTCCCATTACTTTCCCGTCCCATTACTCCCCATCTCATTACTTCCCCTTCCCATTACTTTCCCGTCCCATGTACAAATCCCCTCGATAAGCAGGGGCATAAAGCCTGCGGACTGCGGTGTCAATTTAGCCGCGATGCAGCCCATGCATCCGCCTTGCCCTTGTGGCGCCGCCAATTTCGGTCAACCCTCCGCCGCAACAGGAGGATGCCCATGACCCAAGCCCCAATTGATCTATACTTCTGGCCCACGCCGAACGGATGGAAGGTATCCATCGCGCTGGAGGAAATGGGCCTGCCCTACACCCTGCGCCTCGTGAACATCGGGGCGGGTGAGCAGTTCGCGCCTGAGTTTCTCAAGATCGCGCCCAACAACCGGATGCCTGCGATT
>JAXHUV010000303.1:0-2491 GCA_034189445.1 Pseudomonadota bacterium | reverse complement strand
AGGGGATGCGCGGCCCCCGGGCCAGGCAACGGTGCCTGGAGCTGCTGGAACTGGTGGGCATACAGAACCCGGAAACCAGGCTGGGCGCTTACCCGCACCAATTGTCGGGCGGCCAAAAACAGCGCGTGATGATCGCCATGGCTCTGGCCAACGAACCAGACCTGCTGATCGCGGATGAACCGACAACAGCCCTGGATGTCACTGTTCAGAAACAGGTTCTTGAGCTGCTCAGGGATCTTCAGAAGAAGCTGGGCATGGCCATCCTGCTGATCACCCATGACCTGACCATCGTGCGATGCTACGCGGACCGGGTGGCTGTGATGGAACACGGCAAACTGGTGGAAGAGGCCGATACCGACGTTCTGTTCGCCAGTCCCCAACACGCTTACACCCAAAAGCTGCTGGATGCCGAACCTCCGGAAGCCCCCCTGGCCCTGGGCAAGCGGGCTGAGCCATTGCTCTCGGTTGAACGACTGGACGTGCGCTTCCCGATCCGAAAAAATCTTCTGGGCAAAGTGAAAGAATCCTTTCACGCCGTGCAGAGCGTGGATTTCGAACTCAACCGGGGGGAGACCCTCGGGATCGTCGGGGAAAGCGGCAGCGGCAAGACCACCATCGGCCATGCTCTGCTGAAACTTACTGCCAGCACCGGAAGTATCCGCCTGGCCGGCGAAGAGCTGGCATTTCTGAACCAGAAGCAATTCCGACCCTGGCGGCGGCGGGTCCAGATTGTTTTCCAGGACCCATTTGGGAGCCTGAACCCGAGAATGTCCATTGCCGAAATTGTCCGGGAGGGTCTGGAAATCCATGATGCGGATAACGTCGCCGGACATGCCCGGAAAGTGATTCGTGCGCTGACCGATGTTGGCCTGGATCCGGAGGCGCGCCACCGGTACCCTCACGAATTCTCCGGCGGCCAGCGCCAGCGCATCGCCATCGCGCGGGCACTGGTGCTGCAGCCCGATCTGATCATACTGGACGAACCCACCTCTGCCCTGGACCGCACGGTTCAGAAACAGGTGATTGAACTGTTAAGGGATATCCAGGCCCGTTATGGTCTAAGCTATATCTTTATCAGCCATGATCTGGCCGTTGTGCGTGCCCTGAGCCATAAGCTCCTGGTGCTCCAGCATGGCCGGATCGTGGAGTATGGTGACGCGGCCGGGATCTTTCATGCGCCCCGCGCGGACTACACCCGTGAGCTGCTGAATGCCGCGTTCTTTTACCAGAACGCAACTACGACTATTTGAGCGTTACCCCGGCCAGAGCGCTCGGGGATAATGCATCCAAACCAGAAATACAGGGAGAACGACCCATGGGAATCCTCAGTGGCAAGAAAGCACTGATCGTTGGCGTAGCCAGTAAACTGTCCATTGCTTACGGCATCGCCGATGCATTCGCCCGCGAAGGCGCCGAACTGGCGTTTACCTACCAGAACGAAAAACTCCAGCCAAGGGTAGAGAAATTTGCCGAACAGTGGGGCAGCAAACTGACCTTCCCCTGCGACGTCGCCAGCGATGAAGAAATTGAAAACGTCTTCAAGGAACTGGGCAAGCACTGGGACAACATCGACATCATTGTCCATGCGGTCGGCTATGCCCCGGGGCACGAGCTGGACGGCAACTATGTCGACGTCACCACCCGTGAGGGCTTCCGAATTGCCCATGATATCAGCTCCTACAGCTTTGTTGCCCTGGCCAAGGGCGCCCGGAGCATGATGCATGAGGGCAGCTCGCTGATTACCCTGAGCTACCTGGGCGCCGAGAAGGTCCTGCAGAACTACAACGTGATGGGCCTGGCCAAGGCCTCCCTGGAAGCCAATGTTCGCTACATGGCCGCCAGCCTGGGCCGCGACGGCATTCGCGTGAACGGCATTTCCGCCGGCCCGATCAAGACCCTGGCCGCATCCGGCATCAAGAGCTTCCGCAAGATGCTGGCAGAAAATGCCAGGCGCGCACCCCTGCGCCGTAACGTCACCATCGACGAGGTGGGTAATGCGGCCGCCTTCCTGGGCTCCGACATGGCCTCCGGTATTACCGGCGAGATCATGTACGTGGACGGTGGTTTCAACATCACCGGCATGGGTGAACTGGAAGAGTAAGTCTTGCCTTCCGGAATCGAAAGAGCCGGCATAAGCCGGCTCTTTCGATTGGATGAGTCTTCAACAATCCTGGGCCATCGCCGAGGCCACAGCCTCCAGCCACTCAACATAGGCGGTTTGGTCGGATCCGATGATTCGAACACCCACCAGAAAACCCGACTCATGCGGTCGACACCAGACCACCTCAACCATCAAACCGAAAGGCTCGGCGTGGTTACCGAGGAATACCTTCACTGGCAACAGGGCGCCCAGGGACAGGGGCTCCCCGGAAGATAGACAAAGGCCGCTCGCCGAGATATCGCGAATACCGCATACAAATTCCCGGGCCTCGGACGCTGCCTCTTCCGGCAAGCCGGATTCGAGCTCAAGAATCGCCCGGGCCCGGGCAGT
>JAXHUV010000302.1:0-2494 GCA_034189445.1 Pseudomonadota bacterium | reverse complement strand
CCGGCCAAGCTCAAACAGATGCTGTACAGCAGCGAGCTGATGAACCCCGATGCCGTGCGCTATTCCGTGCTGCCTTTGGGTGAGCCCGACGAGCGCCGGGTGCAGTCCCTGCGCACGCTGATCCTGTTGCTGTTTGAAATGAAGGCGGACGATCAGGCCATGGCCAATGCGGTGGCCAGCATTATCGAGGCGGACAAGAAGTTTGCCGACGATGCCTTCGATTTCAACATCGATGAGTTTCTCAACCGGCATGATCAGTTAAAGCAGCAACAAACTCAGCTCACACGAATCGAGAAAGAACGCCCTCGCTTTGAAAAGCTGTACCGTGATTACCAGTCTTACCAGAGCCTGCTTCGCAGTCAGCACGATTTCGCATCTTTTCGGGATGGCGTCAGCAATGCCTTGCAGGACATTGGCATCAGGCGCAAAGCCGCAGCAGAGGCGTTCAATGAACAGAACGAGACCCTGCGCCATGTGCTCCAGGCGCTGAAAAAACTGGAGCAGGATGCCAGCGGCTTGAAGGGCGAGATCCGTTCCGCCGATCGGCGCATCAAGCAGGCCGAGCAGAACCAGAAAGATGGCGACTTGCTGGTGTCCCAGTACGGGGAGATGACCCTTCAGGAAATCGAGGACATCCAGAAAGAGGAACTCGATAGCAAGAAAGGGCACCTGGCTGCCCTCAAGAGTGCCGCCCAGGCGGAAATCCGGCTGGAGCAGATCCAGAAAAAGAAGCAGGAACTCGAACGCAAGCTGGAATCCCTGAAAGACCGGGAAAGCAAGCAACATTGGCAGCTGCAGAACCAGTTGGATGAAGCCACCGCGGCACCGCTACGGGCCGTGGACCCCCGGTTGGTGATGGCCAGCCCGGGCCAGGATCTGGATGCCGACAGCAAGGCGGCCATCGAAGCGTTTGCCCGGCTGTTTGTGCCCACGGATAAAGGCTTTGACTGGTTCGACGCCGAATACCCGGCCCAGCCGCCCCGGCAGACCGACTTTGCAGAACAGCGCCGGCATATTGAAGGTGAACTTCATGGCCTCGAAAAGGAGCGGGTGGAGCTGGCGGACACCGCCAACCAGGAACATGACCGGCCACGGTTGATCGAGCGCACCGACAAAGAAATCCGCGCCATCGAAAAGGATCTGGATACCCTGAGCCGTTACCCGGCGGCGGCCACTACACTGAAGGATGCCACTGAGGAAAAGCAGGCGGCGGCGGAACAGCTGGCCAGGCTGGCAGAACAGGCCCGGCTGGAGCAGGAGAAGCAGGATGCGGTTCAGCAGAAGGCCGCCAAAGCCAGAGCCGAAAAAGAGCGTATCGAGGAGCGGGAACGGGAACTGGCGGGCCTCAGCCGAAGCGTCGGAACCGTTGAGCACCGATTCCCGCATCTGAATGCGGTGGAAGCCGGGCAGCCGCTGGCCATTGAGCAGGTGTCTGTCGCCGCGTTCGACGACCTGCAAACCCAGCTGGACGACCTGGAAGAGCGCCGGCGCAGCATCCTCGACCACCTGCGACAGTTTGTTTATCTGGGCATCCATGAAGATGCCGAGGGTGAGTTGCAGAAAGACAGCCCGGCGTCATCGGTTATCCGGGAAACCTTCAAAAGCCTGTCGGACCTGTTTGCCGGCATGGCCGAGCGCTGGAATGTGCTGGAGCAGCAGGTTGGGATCCACAATGAAACCGTGGCCAGCTACCGACAGGCCCTGAAATCCAACCACGAGCACATTGCCCGTTTTGAAGCGCAGCTGAACCGCGAGTTGGAGGGCGTGCGCATCAACGATCTGGTGGAAATCCGGGTGGATATCCATGCCGATCCGAAATTCCGCAACCTGGTGGAAGAAGCCAACAACATCGACCCCTATGGCAACCAGCTTCAGTCGGACGCGTTCTACGACCGTTTGCGGGTGTTTGTGGCGGACTTTTTCGGAGAGGGCGGTAGCAAGCGCCTGACCATGGACAAGGTGATCACCGGCATTTCCTACCGAACCCGCAAGGAAAATGCCACGAGCCTGGACAAGAAAGGCCAGTCCACCTCCACCACGGCCCTGATCAACCTGGAACTGGTGTACCGGCTGCTGAAACGGGTGCTGTACCCCGGCGTGCAGCTGTCGTTCCCCATGGTGCTGGACGAACTGGCCAGCGTGGATATCAGCCAGATGCCCTCACTGCTGGAACGACTGCGCAAGCAAGGCTTCAATTTATTCTCCGCCGCCACCCACAGCGCCAGCGCGGAAGTCATCTACCTGATTGGCCGGCATCTGGAAGTGGGGCAGATGCGCACGGCGCGGCCCTACAGTCCCCAACGCACCCTGGTGTTCTGGGGCGGGGCTGAGGGTTTTACCAACGGCGAGTCTCTGAGCCAATGGGCGGATCAGACCCAGAACAGCCTGCTGGAGCCGGTGGATGAGTAAACGCTTCAGCACCCTGGACACCACCCGGCTGCTGTTCGAGCACCCGAAGATTCTGTTCCGGATGATTGAGCGGATGGACCGGAAC
>JAXHUV010000301.1:0-2500 GCA_034189445.1 Pseudomonadota bacterium | reverse complement strand
CCGATTCTTACTCCGAAACCCGCCTGCGCTTGTCCACCGCAACCGACATTTTTTCAATTATGGGGTTAATACGTTCGTGTTTCATCTTCATGGACGCGCGATTCACCACCAGCCGGCTGCTGATGTTCTCGATTAATTCACGGGCTTCAAGCCCGTTGGCTTTCAGGGTATTACCCGTATCGACGATATCAACAATCTCGTCGGCCAGACCAAGAATCGGAGCCAGCTCCATGGCGCCATAGAGTTTTATGATGTCTGCCTGGCGCCCCTGGGCCGAGTAATAACGCCGGGCCAGGTTGACGAATTTTGTTGCCACCTTGATACGACCGGTTGGCGGAGCCTGATCTTTCGGGCCGGCGGTCATCAGGCGACATCGGGCAATGTTCAGATCCAACGGTTCGTACAGCCCTTCACCACCATGCTCCATCAATACATCCTTACCGGTCACGCCAAGGTCGGCACCACCGTACTGAACATAGGTTGGAACATCGGTAGCGCGAATAACCAGCACCCGCACGTTGGGGTCGGTGGTGGCGAACACCAGTTTACGGGACTTTTTGACGTCGTCGATCAGCTCGATACCCGCTTCCGCAAGCAGCGGCAGGGTTTCTTCCAGGATTCGCCCCTTCGACAAGGCGATGGTAATGGAGTCTGTCATGGATTCTTCCGGTTTCCCGTATTGTCTGGATAGATGTCTTTTACCCTGGCAGGCGGCGGATGGTGGCACCCAGCAACTGCAGTTTCTCTTCGATGCATTCGTACCCGCGGTCAATGTGATAGATGCGATCCACGATAGTATCGCCTTCCGCCATCAGGCCGGCAATCACCAGGCTGGCCGAGGCCCTGAGGTCCGTGGCCATAACCGGCGCACCGGTGAGGTGATCGACACCCTTGATGATGGCGGCATTGCCCTCGAGGGTGATATCCGCACCCATGCGGATCAGTTCCTGCAAGTGCATGAACCGGTTCTCGAACACGGTTTCCACAATGGTGCCGGTGCCTTCAGCCACTGTGTTCATGGCGGCGAACTGGGCCTGCATATCCGTCGGGAAGGCCGGGTAAGGGGCTGTCCGCAGGCTCACCGCTTTCGGGCGGTTGCCTTTCATGTCCAGTTCAATCCAGTCCGGGCCGGTGTTGATGTGGGCACCGGCTTCTTCAAGTTTGAGCACCACGGCTTCCAGCAGGCTTTCCCTGGCATCCTTCAGTTTTACCCGGCCTCCCGTCGCGGCGGCGGCCACCAGGTAGGTACCGGTTTCAACGCGGTCCGAAAGCACATTGTAGTGACATCCGTGCAGACGCTCCACGCCATTGATTTCAATGCAGGCAGTACCATGGCCTTTTATATCCGCGCCCATGGCGATCAGGCATTCGGCAAGATCGACCACTTCCGGTTCACGGGCCGCATTTTCCAGGATGGTTTTTCCCTCTGCCAGGGCAGCCGCCATCATCAGGTTTTCGGTGCCGGTTACGGTGACCGTATCCAGGAAGATGTGGGCGCCCTTCAGGCGACCTCTGGTCCTGGCCTTGATGTATCCATTCTCAACCCTGATCTCCGCACCCATCATTTCCAGGCCATGGATATGCAGGTTCACCGGGCGACTACCGATGGCACAGCCACCGGGCAGGGATACTTCCGCCTCGCCAAAATGAGCGACCAGCGGGCCCAGCACGAGGATGGAGGCACGCATGGTTTTCACCAGCTCGTAAGGCGCATGGAAATGCTGGATGGTATTGGCGTGGATTTCCACACTCATTTTTTCATCAACAATGACGTCAACGCCCATGCGCCCCAGAAGCTCTATCATGGTGGTTACGTCGTGCAGGTGCGGCAGGTTGCCGACGCTCACCGGCTCATCCGCCAGCAGTGTTGCCGCCAGAATTGGCAGTGCGGCGTTCTTGGCACCGGAAATCCGGATTTCACCATCCAGAGGCTTGCAGCCCCTGATCAGAAGTTTATCCACTGTAAATATCCTGTTTTGTCCGGGCCGTTCAGCCCTGACGCTCAGCCCATTCAGCCGACGTAAATGCTTTCGGATGAAGTGCGTGAATTGAGCCATCCATGACCTGCTGGAACAGCGCCTTGTTGATCAGTTGCTGGCGTTTGATGGCAGGCAGGCCCTCGAAGACATCACCCACCACGACGACCAGGTAATGGTTACCATCAACCTCCACCCGAACTTCACAACCGGGCAATGCTTCCTTGACGATCTCGGTGACTTGGTCGGCGTCCATAGAAAATCCTCGGGTGTTTTGAAATCAGGGGCGGGATTGTAACCAATTCCGGCGCGCGGGTCAGCTTTACCGCCCGGTAAACAACCTGGTTCGGCAGCCTGTCGGGCTTGAGGCTGGGGCTTGAGGCTGATCTAGCGTACCGGGGGAGAGGCCGATGGAAAAGTCAGTGGGCGGGGTGGACGGATTCCGGACCAAACCCCGCAAGCTGATCATCAAGATTGCTCAGGGCCGCCAGCGAGGCCAGACGGCCGCTGACACCCCGGAACGA
>JAXHUV010000300.1:0-2502 GCA_034189445.1 Pseudomonadota bacterium | reverse complement strand
GATCGAGGCCCAGGGCTATCTTGGCGCAGTTGACGAAATCAGCATTCTCTACACAATTGTGAACACATTCGACAACCGCAGAATTGTCATTCCCAATGGCAGCCTTTCGAATGCCACGCTTGTTAACGTCAGCATCTACGACAAGCGTCGCTGCGACATGACCTTTGGCATCAGTTATGACGATGACATTGATAAAGCCAAGGATATTCTCAAACGCTTGATGGAAGAGGATGAGCGATCACTTGGCGATCCCGCTCCGAGGATTTGTGTCGGTGGTCTGGGGGACAGCTCTGTAAACCTGATGTTCCGGGTGTGGGTTGCAACTGATGACCTCTGGCCGTATTACTGGGACATGCAGGAAAAAGTCAAAAAGGCATTCGACGCTGCAGACATCACTATCCCGTTCCCCCAGCGAGATGTGTATATGCACAAAGCCGACTAAAATCGGCGATCGGCCGTTGGTCAATACATCCGGTTACTCGGAGCCGCCCGGCCTCTTGTCTGGCTGCCGTCATCGCGTAAACTGAGGCCACCAGACAGGAAACCGATATGACACACCTCTTTGATGTTGTGGTAGTAGGGGCTGGCATGGTTGGCGCTGCCCTGGCCACTGGCCTTGGCCAGAATGGCTTTCGCGTTGCCCTGGTTGACCGGGCGGCGCCAACAACTTTTAACCCAGCCAGCGCACCAGACATCCGGGTGTCTGCCTTGAGCGCCGGTAGTGAACGCTATCTTCAGAGCCTGGGCGCCTGGAACCACATGCTTCACATGCGGGCAACACCCTACAAACGCCTGGCAGTATGGGATGAAACCCGCTATCCACTGCGGAACTTGCTGCCCCGAAAACTGGCCGACGTTCAGTTCGACGCCAGCGAGTTGGGCGCACAGCACCTGGGGCATATTGTCGAGAACTCAGTCACCCAACAGGCACTGTGGCAAACCGCCGGGGCCTGCCCCCGGGTGACCCTGTTCCAGGGCCATGGCGTTTCATCGCTGACGCAGACCGGTGGCACGGCCGTTGTCACCCTGGATGATGGCCGCGAGCTGCTCGCACCCCTGATGGTCGGGGCCGATGGCGCCCAGTCCAAAATCCGAAATTTGGCCGATATCGGCACCAGCCGGAACCAGTATAGCCAGCAGGTAATGGTAGTTTCGGTACGCTACCAGGGGCCGGTTGAAGACATTACCTGGCAGGGCTTTTATCCTTCCGGCCCCAGAGCCTTCCTGCCACTGCACAGCGCCGGTCCGGAACATCCCGGCGAAAGCTGGGGCTCCCTGGTCTGGTACGATTCTCCGGATAAACTGGCACGCCTGAAAGCACTGGGCGACAGTGCCCTGATGGAACAAATTCAGTCGTCATTCCCCGCAAGCCTGCCACTGCTGACCCACATCGATAGCAAAGCCGCTTTCCCCATTGCCCGTCAGCACGCCAAATGTTACCACGCTGGACGAGTGGTCCTGGCTGGTGATTCAGCACACACCATCAACCCACTGGCCGGCCAGGGTGTCAACCTGGGCTTTCAGGATGCGCTCGCCCTGCAGTCAGCCCTCAAAGCAGCCAAACGCGCCGGTGATGATCTGGCCGACCCGAGGTGGCTGAACCTTTACGAACGACAACGCCGACCAGCGAACCGAAGAATGATGCTGGCCATGGATGTATTCTACCATCTGTTCAGCAACCGGATTCCGCCAGTTCACCTGCTCCGCAACCTGGGCCTCGGCGCCGTTCGCGCCCTGCCCTTTGCCCGCAACCGGGTAGCCCGCTACGCCATGGGCATCGACGAGGAACCGCCGGCAGCGGTCAGGCAGATAGCGGCCCGGATTCTGGGCCTGAATCAGCTTTAACACCGAGCAACAATCCCAAGGACAATCCAAAAGGAGCCACCATGTCAGAGACAATTTTCACCAAGATCATCAATCGGGAAATCCCCGCAGACATTATCTACGAGGATGATGTCGCCCTTGCCTTCAGTGACATCAACCCTCAGGCGCCGGTGCATTTTCTGGTCATTCCGAAGAAGGCTATCGCCACGATCAACGACATCACCGAAGAGGATCGCGAGTTGGTGGGGCATCTGTATCTGGTGGCAGCGAAGATTGCCAAGGAAATGGGCTTTGCCGACGATGGCTATCGGGTTGTCATGAACTGCGGGGAAAATTCCGGGCAGACGGTGTTCCACATCCACCTGCACGTTCTTGCCGGCAAGCCACTGGGCTGGCCGCCTTATACCGACAAAATGAAACAGGCCTGATTTTTGCTCTGGTGGAGGCAAGCGGTCCGGTAATGCTGTTTGGGACACGCTCAAGGCATCCATGCGCGCTTAGCTTTCGCCATCCATGGCGAAAGATAGTCCCAAACAGCATTACCGGCCCACTTACTCGAACTTGAGTGCAATTACCCGCCAACGCCCAGTTATCCTCTGGGGTAACTTAGAAGGCTGATTCCCAGCTCTGACCGGACGGCGTGTGGTGCGGCTTTCCGGGACTGTCTTTCGCCATGGA
>JAXHUV010000030.1:0-17129 GCA_034189445.1 Pseudomonadota bacterium | reverse complement strand
ACTGATTCTCGACGAAGCAACGAGCGCCCTGGATCCTGAGGCTGAAGCCGCCATCAGTCATACTCTCAAGGCGTTAACGCCAGGCCTGACCATCGTCGCGGTGTCCCATCGTCCTGCGCTGGTAGATATTGCCGATCAGGTTTATCGCTTGCGGGAAGGCCGCTTGACGCCGGTTGAAGCCACGGATTCAGGTATGGCCTATCCAGGAACCTGATGAAGGTGGTCCATCACCTCAACGAGAAGGGCTGAAAAACAATTCCCTCAACTTTTCACCAGGCTCCACCGCTCGCATAAATGATTCGCCAACCAGGAACCCGTATATTCCACGCCCAGTCATGGCCCCCACATCGCTGCGGGTCATGATGCCACTTTCGGTAATGGTCAGCCGGTCCTGTGAAATCCGCTCGTGCAGATCGAAGGTGGTATCCAGGGACACCTCGAAGGTATGCAGGTTGCGGTTATTAATGCCCACCAGGGGTGTTGCCAGCGTCAACGCGTCGGCCAGCTCAGCGCCATCGTGCACTTCCACTAACACATCCAGCCCGATCTCATGGGCAATACCTTCCAGCTCCTGCATCTGGTCTTTGGTCAGACAGGCGGCTATAAGCAGGATGCAGTCGGCGCCGATGGCCCGGCTTTCATAGACCTGGTAGGGCGCGACCATGAAATCCTTGCGGATCACCGGCAAACTGCAGGCATTGCGGGCGGCAACCAGATAGTCCTCGTGGCCCTGGAAGAAGTCACGGTCGGTGAGCACGGACAGGCAGGCGGCACCGCCTTGTTCGTAGCTTTCGGCAATGACGGCGGGCTCGAACGGGTCCCGCAGAATGCCCTTGCTTGGTGAGGCTTTCTTGATCTCGGCGATAACAGCGGGGGTCTGATGCTCAATTCGCTGCCGAAGTGCGTTGGCAAACCCACGTGCCTGCGGTTGATCGCCGGCCCGGGCTTTCAGGTCTGCAATTGAAACCGTCGATTGTCGTTCGTCGATTTCTTCCCACTTCCGATCAACAATTTTCCGAAGAATCGTCGGTGTCTTGTCCAGGTGTCTGTCAATCATTGTCGGCCTAACAAATTAGGTGGATGGGCCGGCGGCGAGGACCTTTCCAAAACACGCCCGTGAATACGTCCCTGTAGGGCTTGGCGTCAGCCATCCATGGCTGACGACAGTTTTGGAAAGGTCCTCGCCACCGTCCCGTCGGGCTTGGTTATTGCCTTCGGTTTGGAAGGCTCAAAAGCACTGAGAAAAATCAGCCAGCTCTGACATCTTGCCGGCAGCCAGGCCGGAACCCATGGCGTCCAGGGCCATATCCACGCCTTCTTTCGCGTTGCTTGCCAGCCCGGCTATGTAGATTGCCGCGCCGGCATTCAGGGCAATCAGGTCCCGGGCCTTCTCGGCCATTTCGTCGTGGCCTCGACCAAACGCCGCCCGGATCAGTTTCAGGGAATCGCCGGCGGTTTCCACGGTCAGGCCTACCAAAGACTGGCTCTTGAGGCCCAGATCCTCGGGGGTGATGTCGTATTCGGTGACTTTGCCGTCTTTCAGTTCCGCGACATGAGTCACGCTGGCCAGACTGATCTCGTCCAGCCCGTCTTTGGCGCAAACCACCCAAACGTGTTCGGCGCCAAGGCGATGCAGCACTTCGGCCATCGGGCGGCAGAGTTCTTTGTTGAACACCCCTACTAGCTGACGCTTCACGCCAGCCGGATTGGTCATCGGGCCGAGGATGTTGAAAATGGTCCGGCAGCCCAGCTCCTTGCGGGGGCCAATGGCGTGTTTCATGGCGCCGTGATGGGCCGGGGCAAACATGAACCCGACACCGATTTGCTCGACACAGCGGGCCACTTCCTCCGGTTTCATGCTCAGGTTGATGCCCAGCTTTTCCAACAGGTCGGCACTGCCGCTCCTGGACGACACCGCCCGGTTACCATGCTTGGCAACGAAGCCGCCGGCAGCGGCCACCACAAACGAGGCAGCCGAAGAAACGTTGAACAGGTTGGCGCCGTCGCCGCCGGTGCCGACGATGTCCACCAGTGGCTCGGCCTTTACCGTCACCCTGGTGGCCAACTCGCGCATTACCTCGGTGGCGCCGGTGATTTCATCGATGGTTTCGCTTTTCAGGCGCAAACCCATGAGAAACGCACCGATCTGCGCGTCCGTGGCCTCGCCGTTCATGACGATGCGCATCACGCCCTTCATTTCCTCCCGGGACAGGTCCAGGTTGGAAGCAATGCGGTTGAGAGCTTCTTTCATGTCCATGTGTCGGTCTCTTATTGGGTTCTCAGAAAGTTGCGCAACAGCTCGTGGCCCTGTTCCGTCATAATAGACTCCGGATGGAACTGCACGCCTTCAATGGCCAGCGTCTTGTGGCGAACCCCCATGATTTCCTCGATGGAACCGTCGTCGTTGCGGGTCCAGGCGGTCACTTCCAGGCAGTCGGGCAGTGTGGCCTTGTCGATCACCAGGCTGTGGTAGCGGGTTGCCTGCAGCGGGTTGCTCAGGCCCCGGAATACGCCCGTGTCCTTGTGGAATACCGCCGACACCTTGCCATGCATGACCCGACCGGCTCGGATGACGTCACCGCCGTAGACCTGGCCAATCGCCTGATGGCCCAGGCAGATGCCCAGGATCGGCAGCTTGCCGGCAAAATGCCGGATGGCCGCCATGGAGATACCGGCCTCGTTGGGTGTGCAGGGGCCGGGGGAAATCACCAGCCGCTCCGGGTTCAGGGCTTCGATCTGTTCAATGGTAATTTCATCGTTGCGGTACACCTGCACATCGGCGCCCAGCTCCGCCAGATACTGCACCACGTTATAGGTGAAGGAATCGTAGTTATCGATCATCAGCAACATAATCCGTTCCTCCGCCTCAGTGGTCGAAATCGTTGTAGGTCATGGCCACCGCGCGGAAAATGGCGCGGCCCTTGTTCATGGTTTCCTTCCACTCAAGACGGGGTACCGAATCGGCCACCACGCCGGCGCCGGCCTGGATGTGCAGCGTGTTGTCCTTGATCACGGCGGTACGGATGGCGATGGCCGTGTCCATATTGCCGTTGAACGACAGGTAGCCCACGGCGCCGCCGTAGACGCCGCGCTTGACCGGCTCCAGCTCGTCGATGATTTCCATGGCCCGGATCTTGGGCGCACCACTGAGGGTGCCGGCGGGCAGGGTGGCGCGCAGCACATCCAGGCAGCTGGTGTTGCTTTTCAGCCGGCCGGTCACGTTGGAAACAATGTGCATCACGTGGGAGTATCGCTCCACAACCATTTTATCGGTAAGCCGAACCGTGCCGGTTTCCGAAACCCGGCCGGCATCGTTGCGGCCCAGATCGATCAGCATCAGGTGCTCGGCGATCTCTTTCGGGTCAGCCAGCAGTTCCGCTTCCAGCGCCTTGTCCTCGGCCTCGGTGGCGCCGCGCTTGCGGGTACCGGCGACGGGTCGCACGGTAACTTCCTCATCCTCCACCCGGGTCAGGATTTCCGGGGAGGAGCCAACGATATGGAAGTCCTCCAGGTCCAGGAAATACATATAGGGGGACGGGTTCAAAACCCGAAGCGACCGATACAGGTTCAGCGGCGGTGCCTCGAAGGGAATCGACATGCGCTGGGAGATCACGGTCTGCATGACGTCGCCATCAAGGACGTAGTCCTTGATCCTGCCCACTGCGGCCTCGAATTTGTCCTGGGTAAAGCCGGAGATGAAATCGCTCTCGTCCACGGTTTTGCCGCGCAGGTGTTCCGGGGTGCGAGGGGCATCGGCGGTTTGTCGGTGTAACCGGTTTTCCAGTTCATCAATGCGGGCCTGAGCTTTGTCGAAGGCGCCCTCCAGGGCCGGATCAGAATGCACAATCAAGTGCAGCTTGCCGCGCAGGTTGTCAAAGACAACAATCTCGTTGGACACCATCAGCAGGATGTCTGGCGTGCCGATGCGATCGGGCGGGCAGCTCTTGCGCAGACGTTTCTCGATGTAGCGCACGGTGTCGTAGCCGAAGTAGCCCACCAGGCCGCCGTTAAAGCGGGGCAGCTCGTCCAGGTCCGGCGCATGGAAGCGTTTCTGGTAGGCCTCGACAAAGGCCAGCGGGTCGTCCACGTCTTCCGCCTCAATAACCTCTCCGCCGCGGCTGACCTCAATCCGGTGGTCGAAGACTTTCAGCACTTCGTAACTGGGCAGGCCGATGATCGAATAACGGCCCCATTTCTCGCCACCCTGCACAGACTCGAACAGGTAGGAGTAGGGCCCGCTGGCGAGTTTGAGATAGGTGCTCAAAGGCGTATCAAGGTCGGCGAGTACCTCGCGGTACACAGGGATGCGGTTAAAGCCGGCATCGGCGAGCTCGGCGAATTGTTCGGGTGTCATGGTGCGGTTTCCTGAAATCGGAGTTGCATCTTTACAAAAGCTCGGCCAGCGAATCAACAACTGCATCGGCGCCCAGGCTATCCACTGACGGCCCATAGTTGTAACCATACCGGACCGCCACGCAGGGAATGCCGGCTGCCAGCGCTGCGTTAATATCGGCTGCGGAGTCGCCAACCATCACCGTGGTTCCCCGGGTTCCTCCCAGCGTCTCCATGGCATGTAGCAGGGGCCCTGGATCGGGTTTCTTGACCGGCAGGGTGTCACCACCAACGTTCAGGTCGAACCAGCGATCAAGCCCCATTCGCTCAAGCAGGGGCGCGACAAACTGTTCTGGTTTGTTGGTAACAACACCCAGTCGACAGCCCTGGTTCTTCAGGTGCGCCAGGCAGACCTCGACACCGGCATAGACCACCGAATGCCGCCCATTGATGGTGCCGTAGGCGTGGTAGAAAATCGCCAGGGCATCCTTGAACAGGGCATCGTCCTTCGGGTGGGCCGGCTGCCAGTCCACCTGCCCGGCCAGCGCCCTTCGCACCAGAACGCCGGCTCCGTTGCCAACCCAATGCCGCACCCGGTCTATGCCCGCCGGTGAGCGACCCAGGTGCTCCAGCATCTGATCGACCGCTGCGGCCAGATCCGGCGCACTGTCCACCAGAGTGCCGTCCAGATCGAACAGGGCGACGCCCGGCCAGCGGGGATTGAACAAACCCGCCAGGCTCATTGGCTGATCACCCTGCGGGCCTGCTCCAGTTCTTCGCGCATGGCATCAATGGTGGTCTTGTAGTCATCGGTGTTGAAAATGGCGGAACCGGCCACGAAGGTGTCGGCGCCGGCCTCGGCGATTTCCCGGATGTTTTCGGTCTTCACGCCGCCGTCGATTTCCAGCCGGATATTGTAGTTGCTGGCCTCGATGCGTTTGCGGGCTTCCCGCAGTTTGTCGAGGGTGCCGGGAATGAACTTCTGGCCGCCGAAGCCGGGGTTTACCGACATCAGCAGAACCATGTCCAGCCTGTCCATGACATGATCCATGTAATGCAATGGTGTGGCCGGATTGAATACCAGGCCGGCCTGGCAGCCACCCTCACGGATCAGCTGCAAAGAACGATCGATGTGGTTGGTCGCTTCTGGATGGAAGGTGATGTAGCTGGCGCCAGCGTCGATAAACATACGGATAAGGTCGTCCACCGGCGAAACCATCAAGTGGACATCAATGGGAGCCGTCACCCCGTGTTTGCGCAACGCCTCACAGACCATGGGGCCAATGGTCAGGTTGGGCACATAGTGATTGTCCATTACATCGAAATGAACGACATCGGCGCCAGCGGCCAGCACCTTGTCGACTTCCTCGCCAAGGCGGGCGAAATCAGCGGACAGGATGGATGGGGCAATCAGATAAGGGTTCATGATGGCTCTCTTACAACAATAATGGCTAATGGCGTGGTCAGCGGTTCCTGCCGCATTAGTTTAACAGCTCGGTCGCGTTTTTTCGCAGTCAAAGGGTTAGTATTATCCCGCCAGCGTTAGCAGTCTATCGGACTCAGGGCTGTCAGGGCTGTCAAGGCTGGCGCAAGGCGTTGTGACGTTTGATCAGTTCCCAGGCCTGTTGATAGTTGAGCAGACGTTCCTTGGCCAGACTCCGGTCGCGGGCACTAACCTGCTGTTGGGCAAGCTTGTCCGGATGGCACTGGGATATCTTCTTGCGGTAGGCCCGTTTAATCACCTCCAGTGAATCCCGCCGGGTAACACCCAGCAGTTCGCAGGCCTGCTGATAACTGGTGGGCCCGGAGAGGTTCTCGTTGTGCCGGGGCCAGACCTTGCTGGCATAGCTGTCAAAAATCTCCTCGCTGATGCTTACCGGCAGGCCAATTTGGGTAATGGCATCTTCGCAGCGGTAGCGTCTGGGTTTGCCGGGCCGGCCGTTCAGTTGACTGGCGTGGCACAGGCAGATGGCGGTTTTCAGGGCCGGGGCCGGCCACAGGCGGCGGGTCAGGCGCATGGCCAGCCCGCGGATGAAGGGCAGCTGTCCAGTGGACTTGCCTTGCTGGAACCAGCCAATGGCACACTGGCGCTGGCGCCTCGACAGCCTCATGGCTTTGATCAGGGATTCCGCGTAACCAATGTCGGCTTCGGTCACCCGCCCCTCGGCCCTGGCGATGTAACCCAGGAAAAAGAACAGGGAATGCCGGCACCAGCGGGGCAGGTGGGCGCGCTCGATCAGGGCGGGGGCCTGGTGGCCACAGGCCGAGAGCTCCCGCATCAGGCTGGAGAACTCGGCTTCCATCCGGGCCGGCAGCCCCGGTTGTCTACTACTGCCTGCCATGGCTTTCGGATTCCCTGTTGCCCAGTTGCCTGTCCAGTGCCCGCAGGCGTTCCGGTGTGCCGACGTCTACCCATTGCCCCGGGTGGTAAAGGCCTTTTGCGCGGCCTTCGCCCATGGCGTTGCGCAGTACCGGCCCCAGCTTTCCGGCCTGGTCGGTCAGGCCTTCGAACAGGCGCCGGTGCAACAGGCTGATGCCGGTGAAGGTCAACCTGTCCGGGCCATCGTTCATCAGCCATCCCTGATCGTTCAGGTGAAAGTCACCTTCGGGGTGGTGTGGCGGGTTGTCAGTGACAACCAGCAGGGCCTCCGCGTCCGCCGGCGGTGTCAGCCTTGACAGGTCGAACTCGCTCCAGATATCGCCATTGATTACCAGGAACCAGTCAGATTCATCATCGGCAAGCAGGGGCAGGGCGCGCACGATGCCACCGGCGGTTTCCAGGGGCTCGCCTTCCCGGGAGTATTGAATGGAAAGCCCGAATTCGTCGCCATTTCCCAGGGTTTCTTCAATCTGGTCGCCCAGCCAGGCATGGTTTATAACCACCTCACGGATTCCCGCAAGGCGCAGGTGCTCCAGGTGGTAGCTGATCAAAGGTTTGCCGGCGGCCCGGAGCAGAGGTTTCGGTGTGGCCAGAGTCAGTGGTCGCATGCGCTCACCTTTGCCGGCGGCAAGAATCATTGCTTTCACGGGTTCGAAGGCTCCAGGCCGGGTGCCGGGCCAAGGCTCGCCTCGATCCGCGGCATGACCGTGTCGCTGAGCCATTCGTGGAAGTGGCGCAGGGCCGGTTGCCGGCTGCTGGCAAGGATCAGGTATTGCACGGTTCGTGGAATGTCATTGAGATAGCCATGCTTGCCATCCCGGATCGACAACCGGGCAAAAATCCCGGCGGCCTTCAGGTGCCGCTGCATGCCCATCAGTTCAAACCACTGGCGAAAGGTTTCCGGATCAGCCCGATGCAGGCCTGCGTCCCGGCTGCTCTGGCGAAACACTTCCAGCCAGTCGCGGATGCGCTCCTCCGGCCACCGGATGTAGCAATCCTTCAGCAGCGACACGACATCGTAGGTGACCGGCCCGATTACCGCATCCTGAAAGTCGATGACACCGGGGCGCGGTTTGTCCGGGCGCACCAACAGGTTGCGGGAGTGGTAGTCCCGGTGAACCGTCACTTCCGGTTGCGCCAGTGCACTTTCCCGCAGCATGGAAAAGGTGGTGTCCAGCATAGCCCGCTCACGGTTGTCCAGGCCCATGCCCAGATGCTGCTCCAGTAGCCAGTCCGGGAACAGCGCCATTTCCCGGTCGAGCAGGGTGGCATCGTAGGCCGGTAGCGGGTAAGCCTCAGGGGAGGGCTGGCGGGCAATGAGGGTCAGCTCCTCCAGGGCGTTCCGGTAGAGCGGGTCTGCTGAGTCGTCGTTCAACTGGCCAAGCATCAGCTGGTCGCCAAAATCCTCCAGCAACAGGAAGCCCTGCTTCAAGTCGGCCCGGACGATTTCCGGCACGGCAATGCCCTGATGGTGCCAGTGCCGTGCTATGGCCACGAAGGGCTCGCAGTTTTCATGCTCCGGGGGCGCATCCATAACGATAAACGGAGCGGCATCACCGGGGGTCGTTGCCGGGTTTACGTGCTGCCAGACCCGAAAATAACGGCGAAAACTGGCATCGCCGGAAACCGGTTCGGCTTCGCAGTGTTCGAAGCCGGGGAACTGTCTGACCCAGTCGGTCAGCAACTGCAGGCGGATATCCATAGCTTGGGTTGTGTTCCTGAAAGTAAGTTGCCGCTGACGGCAAAAGTTAGCAGACGAGTATAAAGAGGGTAAATCGATTTTGCAGAGGAGTTTCCGTTAACAACTCTGGAGGGCACGTGTAAACTGTCGGGGTTTAACGTTGCTCGTTCTTCAATTCACCCGGAACAGGATCCAGCCACTGTGCCATGTCCCGAACGTCCACTGCAGCCGCCGGAAAGCCGGTGGCAGAGCCGGTATGGCCGTTTATTGATTGCTGCGTTTTTCGGGTTGGGAGGTGCGACAGTTGATGCCCAGACACCGCCGTCAGCGGCGCAAATCGACTGGCGGCCGAGGGCGGAATTGCCAGCCGGGGTACAGTCTTCGTTGCCCTTGTTCTGTGACGGAGGCTATCTGCCTTCCGGCAGTGATGATGGCACTGGCAGTGCCTTTGCCAGCGGCACCGATACCGAACAACCGCTGGAAGCCAGTGGCCTGAATGCACGGTATGAAATTGACCGGGAGCTGTTTCTGCAGGGCGATGTCCGGATTCGCCAGGGGGGCTTTCAGGTAACCGGTCCAGAAGCGCGCTACAACCAGCAGCGGGGCGAGGTATCGGTTCAGGGGCCGCTGGTCAGTCGCGGCGACGGTTTTTTGCTGACCGGTGACAATGCGAATTACGATGTGGCCACCGGGCGCCTGGATATCAATACCGCGACGTTTCTGCTTCAGGGTCCTGAAATGCGCGGTCGTGCGGGCAGTTTATCGCGGATCAGCGAGGAACAGGTGGTCATTGAGGATGGCTTTCTCACTACCTGTGGCCCGCTGCGGAATGACTGGGCCATCGTTGCCTCGGATATCCGGCTGGATCGGGCGAAGGGGGTTGGCACCGCCAAACACGTTCGGCTGGAAATTCTCGATGTGCCGGTGTTTTACTGGCCCTGGGCCAGCTTTGCGCTTGATGATCGCCGAAAATCCGGGTTTCTGTACCCCCAGTTTGGCTCATCCAGCGCCGGCAGCGGCGGCTTTCTGGCCCTTCCTTATTACTTTAATCTGGCACCGCATTACGATGCCACACTGACGCCCCAGTACATCAGCGGTCGGGGGCTGTTTAACGAAGTCGAGGGGCGTTATCTCAGTTCACTTGGCGAAACGACTCTGCAATTGGGGTATATCGGTAAAGATTCGCAGTTCCAGGATGAGAATCCCGGCGAATCGGGTGAACGATGGGCCCTGGATGCCACTACCCGGGCTACCTTTGGCGGAGGCTGGTCCGGTTATGGGGATTTCTCCGTGGTAAGCGACGATGATTATCTCAGCGATCTGAATCGCAGCCTGGCGATCAACCAGGAAACCCACCTGCAGAGAAAAGGCGGGGTTAGCTACCGAAGCGATCAGCAGTATTTCGATGCCTATCTCAATGATTACCAGACCATCCGTGAACGCATCGCCGATGTGGACAAACCCTATGCTCAGTTACCGGAAGTCATTTATGCGGGGCAGACCGGTGTCGGTATGGTCGAGGCCAATCTGGAAAGCCAGTACACCAATTTTTACCGGGACAATGATAAACTGACGGGCCTCGACCGGGCCAACGGCCAGCGTTTCCGGGCCCGGCCGGAGCTGGCGTTGCCGATGCGGGCGCTGTGGGGCTTCAGCCGGCCCTCGGTGAGCGTTGATTACACCCGCTATGATCTCAATGATTACGAACCCGGCGATGGCAGCTTTGATCGCACTGTGCCGGTTGCCGAATGGGACAACGGGTTGTATTTTGACCGTCGGGGCAGTCTGTTTGATGTGCCCTACAACCAGACCCTTGAGCCCCGGCTCTATTACGCCTGGGCCGATGCTGACGCCAATCAGAACGACATTCCGGATTTTGATACCGATCTCCAGACCTTTCGGTTTAACCAGCTGTTTCGCCCGGACCGCTTCACCGGCGGTGACCGGGTAGGCGATGCCAACCAGTTGACCGTCGCCCTGACCAGCCGTTTTAATGACCTGGTCACTGGCGCCGAGCGCGCCCGGTTCAGTATTGGCCAGGTGCAGTATTTTGAGGATCGGGAGGTGACTCTGTTTGGCCAGGGCGCAGGCACCCGGAGCCGTTCCCCGCTGGCGGGGGAAATGGTGCTTAACCCGCTCGATACTCTGGAGATCCGGTCTTCGGGTCTGTGGGATCCCGACACGGGTGAGACCGAGGAAGGGCGAAGTCAATTGACCTACCACTCCCGTGATTATCGCTACCTGGCCAGCGTGGGGCACACCTACAGTAGGGACGAACTGGAACAGTCGGATATTGCGGCGGTTTTTCCAATGACGGACCGTGTTAGCCTGATCGGTCGTTGGGTCTATGATTCCAGTCTTGACAGGACCGCCGGATCCCTGGCCGGGCTGGAATACAATAACTGCTGCTGGAGCGTTCAGGTGGTTCACCAGAACTATCTGACCAACGACCGGGAGCTGGAAAGCCGCATTCTGTTCCAGGTCCAGCTGAAAGGCCTTGGTGGCAGCGGGGGCTCCTCATCGAGTGTTTCCGAAGCCATTTATGGGTTTGCCGAAAGGGAACGTCGTCGTTTTGGAACTCCCTGAGTTGATCCTGGACTAAGCCAGAAAAGCTCAAATTCTATTTGCAGAGGTGATTATGAAGGCGACGCTTCGCCATGGAGTACAAACGTTACTGGTTCTTCTTGCCGTTTTGGCCCCGCTGTCTGTTCAGGCCGAGCGCAAGTTGCTGGATCAGGTGGTGGCCATTGTCGACGATGATGTCATCCTGCAGACCGAGCTGGAGGCACGGATCAGCACCATTACCAGCCGGCTCAGAGCACAGGGCACGGGGCTGCCGCCAAGGCAGGTTCTGAAAGAGCGGGTGCTTGATCAACTGATCACCGAATCGATCCAGATGCAGATGGCGGACCGTGCCGGTATGCGCATCAGTGATAACGAACTGAACGAGACCATGGCCAACATTGCCGAGCGCAACGGCATGAGCCTGGCACAGTTTGAAAACCAACTGGTTGCCGAAGGCGTGACCTACAACCAGGCCCGCGAGCAGATCCGCAGGGAAATGCTGACCAGCCGCGTTCAGCAGCGCCAGGTAGGCAACCGTGTTCGGGTAACCGATAGGGAAGTTCAAAACTACCTGGAAAGCCTTGACGCCCGCGGTGGCAATAACGCCGAGTACCGGCTGTCGTATATTTTTGTCAGCGTTGACGATCCGTCGGACGAGGCGGAAGTGGATGCGGCCAGGGAAAAAGCCCGGCGTCTGCGCAATGAGATTGCCAGTGGCCGTGATTTTCGCGAGGTGGCTGTTGCCGAGTCCGATGCCAGTAACGCCCTGGAAGGGGGAGATATGGGCTGGCGTGCCGAAGGCCAGTTGCCTTCCCTGGTCGCCCCGGTTGTGCCGGAACTGCCGGTGGGTGAGCCGTCGGAAGTCCTGGAAAACAACAGTGGCTTCCATCTGGTGATGGTGATGGACAAGCGCGGTGGCGAACAGCAGCAGATGATCCAGCAGCATCGTGTCCGTCACATCCTGGTCCGGCCTTCCGAGGCAATAACCGACAGCCAGGCGGAAGCCAGGGTTCGTGATCTGTACCAGCAGCTTGAGAACGGAGCCAGCTTCAGTGCCCTGGCCAAGGAGTATTCCGATGATCCGGTATCCGGTTCCGATGGCGGTAAGCTGGGCTGGGTGAGCCCTGGGCAGATGGTGCCGGCGTTTGAGCAGGCCATGCTGGATGCCGATATCGGCGAGCTACGTGGGCCGTTCCGCTCCCAGTTCGGCTGGCACATCCTGCAGGTTCAGGAGCGCCGCCAGAAGGACATTAGCGGCCAGGTGCGTGACGCCGAGGCTCGCCAGGCGATTTATCGGCGCAAGTTTGAAACCGAATTGCAGAACTGGCTCCGGGAAATCCGCGATGAGGCCTTTGTAGAGTTCAAGGGCGAGTACGCGAAGCAGGAAGTGGCAGCGGAAGAAGAGCCGGTATCCTGATGCGTCATCCCGTGGTGCTGGCGCTGACGGCCGGCGAGCCTGCCGGCATTGGCCCCGAGCTGTGTCTGCAGCTGGCGCTGGAGGCTCGGTCCGCAGGTGTGGTGGTGGTTGCCAGCAGGCCATTGCTGGAAGCCCGGGCGCAACAACTGAATCTGTCGGTTGAACTGCGTTCGTGGCAGCCGGGAGAAGCGCCGCAAATGGCAGCGGGCGTGCTGTCGGTGTTGCACGTGGATGGTTGCGCCAGCCATAAGCCGGGAAGGTTGGAGACCGGAAACAGTGCCTATGTTCTGCGAACGCTGGAAGTTGCCGCCAATGGCTGTCTGAGCGGCGATTTTGACGGCATGGTGACGGCGCCTGTCCACAAGGGCGTTATCAACGATGCCGGCATTTCGTTCAGTGGCCATACCGAGTTCCTTCAGGCACTTTGCGGGGTTGAGCGGGTGGTCATGATGCTGGCGACCGAAGAGCTTCGGGTCGCGCTGGTAACCACCCACTTGCCGCTCAGGGACGTTTCCGCCGCCATTACCCCGGAGCGCCTGACCCAGGTGACGCGAATTCTCGATGCCGATCTGAAAAAGTTCTTTGGTATTGCCCGCCCCAGAATACTGGTGGCGGGCCTGAACCCTCATGCCGGGGAAGGTGGCCACCTCGGTCGGGAGGAAATCGACACCATCGAGCCAACCCTGGCGAGTCTGCGGACCGAAGGCATTGCGCTGACCGGCCCCCTGCCGGCCGACACCCTGTTTACACCGCACTGGCTTGACCAGGCCGATGCGGTTCTGGCCATGTACCACGACCAGGGCTTGCCGGTACTGAAGTTTCAGGGCTTTGGGCGTGCGGTGAACATTACCCTGGGCCTGCCGATTGTCCGAACGTCGGTGGACCATGGCACGGCTCTGGATCTGGCCGGCACCGGCCAGGCTGATGCCGGCAGTCTGCATGTGGCCCTGAAGGTGGGCGAGCAAATGGCTCGTTGTCGCAAATCCGCAATGGAAGAGAGCCGTTCGTGAGCAACAAAGCCGGCCACCAGGCCAGAAAGCGGTTTGGCCAGAATTTCCTCCATGATCCGGGGGTCATAGAGCAGATCATCCGCGCGATTAATCCGAAACCCGATGACGCCATCGTGGAAATTGGTCCCGGCCTGGGCGCGCTGACCGAAGAAATACTGGCCGTGAACCCAAGGCTCCAGGTTGTGGAGCTGGATCGCGACCTGATTCCGGTGCTGCGCACCAAGTTCTTCAACTACCCCGAGTTCCGGGTTCACCAGGCGGACGCGCTCAAATTTGATTTCAGCCAGCTGATGGTTGACCGGCCCCTACGGATTATCGGTAACCTGCCGTACAACATATCGACACCCCTGATCTTCCACCTGCTGTCCCAGGCGGGCGTTGTCCAGGACATGCACTTCATGCTGCAAAAAGAGGTGGTGCAGCGGATGGCCGCAGGGCCGGGTGACAATAATTACGGACGCCTTGGCATTATGACTCAGTATTTCTGCAAGGTGCAGCCGCTGTTTGAGGTGGGTCCCGGCGCTTTCCGCCCGGCACCGAAAGTGGATTCGGCCATTGTCCGGCTGGTACCCCACAAGACACTGCCCCACCCGGCGAAGGATCTGTCGACACTCCAGGCTGTGGTTCGCACGGCTTTTAACGCGCGCCGGAAAACCCTGCGCAAGGCACTGGGCGGTATGGTTTCGGCTGAGCAACTTCAAGCTCTGGGTATCAATGATGGCTTGCGCCCCGAGAACCTGGGACTGGCGGATTACGTGGCCATTGCAGACCTGCTTTTCGAGGGGAAACTGGCAACCAAACCGGCAACCGAGGTAAGTGATGACTGACTACGCCATCGGCGATATTCAGGGCTGTTACGAGCGCCTGAGAGATGTCCTGGATAAAGTGGATTTTTCCGCCTCCCGTGACCGCTTGTGGGTCGCTGGTGACCTGATCAACCGTGGCCCGTCCTCGCTGGCAACCCTGAGGTATATCGAAAGCCTGGGGGATTCGGCGGTGGTGGTGCTCGGCAATCACGATCTGCACCTGATGGCGGTGGCCCTGGGCGGCCACCAGACGCGTCGGAAAGACACCCTGGCGGATATCCTGGAAGCACCGGATCACCACCGGCTGGTGAACTGGCTCCGGCAACAGAATCTGTGCGTTCACGATCCGGACCGGAATCTGGTGATGACCCACGCCGGTTTACCTCATATCTGGACGGTCAGTCAGGCCATGGCCTGCGCTCAGGAAGTGGAAGCCATGATCCGGGGCGATGCCGCCGGGGAATATTTCACCCACATATACGGCAACCAGCCCGGGCGCTGGGATGAAACCCTGCAGGGTATGGACCGCTGGCGTGTTATCACTAATTATTTCACCCGCATGCGCTTTATTGCCGAGGATGGCACCCTGGAGCTGTCGGCCAAGGAAACCGTTGACCGCGCCCCGGAGGGTTTCGAACCCTGGTTTTATTTCCCTCGCAATGACGATGTCCGTGTTGTCTTTGGTCATTGGGCAGCGCTGGAAGGCAAAACCGGCAGTGACCGGTTTATCGGCCTGGACACCGGGTGTGTCTGGGGCGGTGCCTTGACCATGATGAACCTGGATTCGGGAGAAAAGATTCACTGTGACTGCTGATTCCATACCACAAACTGCAAATCGTGTCCTTGGGTTTCCCCTGGTTGCGGGCGCCTTTCTTGCGCTTCTGGCCGTGATGGCAGGCGCCTTTGGCGCACACGGGCTGCGCAACCTGGTCAGTGATCGGGGGCTTGAAGTTTTCCAGACCGCCGTCACATATCAAATGTACCATTCCATGGCGCTGGTTCTGTTGGCATTACTGGCCGGGCAGGGGCTGCCGAGGAAGTGGCTGGGTTGGTCAGCGGGGTTTTTTCTGGCCGGCATCCTGTTATTCAGTGGCAGTCTTTACCTGCTGGTGCTGGCGGATATCCGCTGGATCGGCCCGATCACGCCCCTTGGAGGAGTGTGTTTCATGGTGGGCTGGGCGCTGTTAATAACCTCCGGTCTACGCCGGAACAAGTAATGAATACAGAGGTTAAAGAGTCACGATGCAGGTTCAGGTGAACGGCGATGCAATGGAGCTGCCGGACGGCGCAACCATTGCCGTGCTGATTGAAAAAATGGCTCTCGCGGGCAAGCGGCTGGCGGTTGAGGTTAACCAGAACATTGTGCCAAGAAGCCGGTACCCGGAATTTTCCCTGAGCGATGGCGACCGTGTGGAAGTCGTTCACGCGATTGGCGGAGGCTGAACAGTCCGCTCCGCTTAATCCCCCGACCACGGCGGTTGCCATGCTCCAGCATTCAAACTATTCAGGAACACTATGACAGAGACACCCGAACTCCAGCTTCCAGAAGACAGACCGCTCGACATTGCCGGACGTGTCTACCAGTCCCGCTTGCTCGTCGGTACCGGCAAATACCGTGACATGGTGGAAACCGGGCATGCCATCGAGGCCAGCGGTGCCGAGATGATTACAGTCGCGGTTCGCCGTACCAATCTCGGCCAGAATCCGGATGAGCCGAACCTGCTGGATGTGGTTTCCCCGGACAGGTACACCATTTTGCCCAACACCGCCGGTTGCTACACCGCGAAAGATGCCATACGCACCTGTAAGCTGGCCAGGGAGCTACTGGACGGTCATGATCTGGTGAAACTGGAAGTCCTGGGTGAGGAGAAAACCTTGTACCCGAACATGACCGAAACACTGGTGGCCGCCGAGGAGCTCATCAAGGATGGCTTCAAGGTCATGGTTTACTGCTCGGATGACCCGCTGCTGGCCAAACGCCTGGAAGACATGGGCTGTGTGGCGATCATGCCGCTCGGCGCGCCAATAGGGTCCGGGCTGGGTATCCAGAACCGGTACAACATCCGGCTGATCGTGGAAAACGCCAAGGTACCGGTGCTTGTGGATGCCGGTGTCGGCACAGCGTCGGACGCCACCATTGCCATGGAATTGGGCTGCGACGGCGTATTGATGAACACCGCGATTGCCCAGGCCAGAGACCCGATCAGGATGGCCAATGCGATGCGCCTTGCCATCGAGGCCGGTCGGGAAGCCTACCTGGCGGGCCGTATGCCCAAGAAGCTCTATGCCAGCGCATCCTCGCCCATTGATGGCACCTTCTTCTGAAAAAGCTGAAAACGGGGTCAGATGAAGGCTTTCATCTGACCCCGTGTGCGAATGTAACCGAGGGTAGGCGCTGAACGACCGGCCCCGACAACGATAAATCAGAGCGCTGCTGTCCCGCCATGACTGATCAGAAACCCAGTCGCCGCGAGGCGATTCTCCATGCTCTTGTGGAACTCCTGGAGACCGATCCGGGTGCCCGCATCACCACTGCCAGTCTCGCCAAATCCGTGGGCGTCACCGAGGCGGCCTTGTATCGCCATTTTCCCAGCAAGCGGAAAATGTTCGAGGCGCTTATCGAATTCGCCGAGGAGGCCGTGTTCTCCCGCTGCCAGGTGATCCTGCAGGAGCAGGAGGATGTGCGGGTCCGCCTTCAACAGCTGGTGCACCTGGTACTGGTGTTCGCCGAACGTAACCCGGGCCTGTGTTGTGTGCTGACCGGAGACGCCCTGATGGGCGAAAACGACAACCTGCGCAAACGGGCCTCCCAGTTCTTCGAACGCCTGGAAACCCAGGTGCGCCAGGCCCTCAAGGAGGGTGAAATTCGCCAGGGTTTGCGGCCCAGAACCACGTCTGCCCGCGGCGCTGATTTTGTCCTGGTGTTCGTTGAAGGCCG
>JAXHUV010000003.1:0-26528 GCA_034189445.1 Pseudomonadota bacterium | reverse complement strand
GTTTTGCCTGACGACCATAGCGGTCTGGAACCACCTGATCCCATCCCGAACTCAGACGTGAAACAGACCTGCGCCGATGGTAGTGTGGCGTTGCCCATGTGAGAGTAGGTCATCGTCAGGCTCCTAATACAAAACCCCAGTACCGTAAGGTACTGGGGTTTTCTCGTTTTGGGCCGAGCCGCTAAACAAAAAATCAAGGTAACCAGATCTCAAACACCCCACCACCGAAGCTTCCACCATTGCGAAGCTTTATAGACCCACTTCGATCCCCTTCGCTATGCAGTTTGGCCACTGAAGAGGCAAAAAACAGCCCGAGGCTGGTACTGCCACTTTTGAAATCAAGCGATTTGAAGTTCAGGGTTCCAGTATGTTGCATATTGTCCGGATAGCCCGACCCGTCATCCTCAACACCAATCACCAGGTAACCGTCTCTTTCACCGGCGGTAAGGCGGATCTTGCTTCGGGTATAGCGAATGGCGTTATTGATGGTGTTGTTGAGTACGCCGGTCAGGAGATCTTCGTCGAAAAAGCCGTCTATGTCTTCAGCGTCCACCGAAAGATCAATGCCAAGCCCCTGAAGTAGAGGTGTGTGCCTCGCCAGATGCTCGGAGAGAAAATCCGGTACAAAGTGTTCCTCAATGTGTGCGGAGAGGTTGTTTTCGCCAAGGCGATAGATACCAAGAAGTTGAACCAGGTCGTTATGCATCCGTTCGGCTTCATACTGCAGAGTGTTGAAGCGCGCGGACTCTCCAAGGTTTTCTTGGTGTTCACTGCGAAGTTCGTCCAGGGAGTTCAGGAGCATGCCAAGGGAGTTCTTCATATCATGGACGGCTGAGGCGAGTACCATTGAAAAATCGATATTCTGGTCATTCATTGCATCAGTCCCTTCAGCTTACGTTGCAAGGTAATATAACGCCGGTATTGACGGTGTTGCTCTGGCAGTCCCGCTAACCGATCAAGGCAGGATTGGCAGCGTTTGAGGAGTTCAGTATTGCGCGGATTATTGTCATTTTCCTTCATCAGTACCTGAACCAGGTTCAGATTCAGGGCCGCGTGGTCAGGGACAATCTCAAGGGCCTTTGAAAAGGTTTCCGCCGCTTCGTGCAGGTTTCCGGACTCGAAGGCTCTGATGCCTTCCCGGTTAAAAGTTCTGGCCTTGATCTTCTGACGGAATCCCACGGGCTCATCCAGAAGGCTTTCAATTTTCCGTAGGATTTCAGGATCATCGCTAAAGCGTTCGGACATCTTACCCAGTAACTGTTTCGCCTCGGTTTCATGCCCCAGGCGAAACAGGGTCTTGGCGTAATCAAGCCCCGTTTTGGCATCCAGAGCGGCGGTATCCTGAAGTTCCGGCCTGATGTGATCGAGAATCCTGGCGGCCTGTTGAGCCTGTCCCTGCCCAGCATACAACCGACACTGTACGATCCGGCTACGCAGGCTGATGCCTGCCTCGCCATCAAATCGTTTTTCCATTTTTTTCAGCACCGCCAGCGCTTCTTTGGCCTTCTGTGCACCATCTTCCTCGAGGTCGCCTTCACTCAGATCCGACAGTGTCTGGCCCAGCGCAAGATAGTGTTCGGAGTTGTCATGTATTGAGTAGGTTCCCAGCTCCAGGGTTCGGCGCCATGCATCCGAGGCCGTGTCCATGTCCTGATTCGAACCCGCCAGTTCGGCAAGGTGCTTTTGCCTGAGCAGGGCATTAGGGGAATGTTCTGCGGCTTTTTCGAGAACCTGCTGTGCTTGTGTTGGGCGGCCCTGTCGTTCCAGGCCTTCGGCAAGCAGATCATAGGCCTCCATATAGTCAGGATGCTTCGCCAGAAGTTCCCTGAGGCTATCTACAGCCTCGTCCAGACTGCGCTTGGCAAGCAGGACCTTACAACGTCCGAGCTTCGCCCAGGAAAGCTCTCGTTGCGCCAGGACGTCATCGTAGATCTTGAGTGCGTGAGCCAGGTCGCCGAGCTGGAAGTAAAGGTCACCCAGGGTTTTCATCAACCAGGTTTTATAACGTGGCTTCCGGGGCAGTGCCTGTAAGCAGAGGGATATGGCCTCCGGATAATTTTCCCGATCGATTTCCCGGTTAATGGGCAGGAGTATGTTGTGCTGGCTGATCAGAGCTCCCAGGCGTTTCTCCAGTACGGCTCGATTGATTGGTTTGGTGAGGTACGCATCTGGCTGATACTCCCTCGCGCCCATAATCATTTCCCTGGAGGTTTCGGCAGTCACCATCAAAAAGAGAGAGGAGCGTTTGAGAAGTTTTTTGTGTCTAAGCTCTTCTATTATGTGCTGGCCGCTCTTGCCTTCTCCCAGGTTAAAATCGCATAACACCACGTCTACGTGATTGTAGCTACAGTATTGAATTGCCTGGCTCGCATGTGCAACCAGTTCAATTTTATCGGCACCGCAGCTGCGCAGCATCTGGCGCATGGATAACCGAAAGTTCTCGAAGTCATCGATGACCAGATAGGTGAGCTTACCGAAAGGGTTGAAGTCAGCTTTGGAATCGGTCATGAGTGCTTCTGTTTTAGTAATTTGTTAACCAGCGCCCTCAGTGCAGCGGGTTTTACCGGTTTGTAGAGGATCTGGTAGTCGCGGTCGATGGCCTCTTCCTGTACTTCTGGCGCCATATAGCCGGTAATGAGTATGCCCGGGATGTCGGCGTTCAACGCACCACGAATGCTGTCCATGGCGTCAAGGCCGTTTTTGTTATCATCCAGCTGATAATCGGCAAGCATAATATCCGGCCTTTGGCCTTCCAGTTTTGCCATGGCATCTTCCAGACTTTCCGCCGCGGTTACGTCACACTTCCAGTTGCCCAGCAGCGCCACCATCCCCTGGAGGATGGCCGGGTCGTTGTCGATACACAGGAAATGCAGGCCAGCGAGATTTGATACTCTGCGGGATCCCGATGTGGGCGTGGCAGTGGCCGCCTCATTCGGCTCGGGTGCCGTTGTCGGCACCGTTATACCGAAGACGCTGCCGCGACCCTGGACGGAATGGACGCTGACCGGGTGGTTCAGCATGCCGCTGATGCGGTCGACGATGGCGAGACCAAGGCCCAGGCCTTTTTTGTCCCGGCCGTGCTGAAACCGCCGGAACTCTTCGAAGATGTGCGCCAGTTGGTCCTCGGGTATGCCGGGGCCCGTGTCCCAGACTTCTATACGGATATAGCCGTTCAGGCGCCGGCAACCCAGGAGAATCTTGCCTTCGGGGGTGTAGCGTATCGCATTGGACAGGAAGTTCTGGACCACGCGGCGCAACAGTTTTGCATCCGAGCGGATCCAGGCCGTGCTGGGCACAACATGCAGCTCCAGATTCTGGTCCTTGGCGATTGCCGAAAAATCGGTTGCCAGGTGGCGCATGATTTCGTTGACGGGGAAGTTCCCGATATCCGGCTCCAGCGCGCCAGCGTCGAGCTTCGAGATATCCAGCAAGGTGCTGATGATCTCCTCGGCAGCCCCGAGAGAGCTGTCGATGTGGTCCACCAGATCTTTCATTTCGCCGTCATCGGCTTTGCTGGCGAGGGCAGAAGTGAACAGTCTGGCTGCGTTCAGAGGCTGGAGCAGGTCATGGCTGGCCGAGGCAAGGAAGCGGGTTTTGCTCTGGTTGGCCTGTTCGGCCACGGATTTGGCCTTCAGCATCTGCTCGTTAATGACCTGGAGTTCCTGAGTGCGTTCCTTTACCCGTTGTTCCAGATAGATGTTGGTTTCCTTGAGGGCCTGCTCGGTCCGGCGCATGGCGGTAATGTCCTGGAAGGTGGTGACATAGCCACCCCCGGGCATCGGGCTGCCATCGACGCTCAGGACAGTGCCGTCGGGCCTCTGGCGCTCATAGGACATTGGCTGGCCTTGCCGCATGCTGGTGCAGCGATCGGCAACGATCTCATCAATTCTGCGGGCTGAGAGGTTTGCGTTGGTCAGGTTGTAACGCATCAGATCTTCGACTGGGCGCCCGACTCTGACGAAGCCTTTCGGATAAGTGAACAGTTCCAGATAGCGGTGGTTCCAGACCACCAGTTGCTGCTGACGGTTAACCACCGACACGCCCAGGCTGATGTTTTCAATAGCGGATTGAAGCAATTCCCGGCTGAACGTCATGGCCTGGGAAGCTTCATCGACAATACTGACCACGTCTTCGATCTGCATGTCCCGACCGGTCAAGGTGGATTCCAGGACCACCCTGGCCGTAGAGGCGCCGATCACCGAGGCCAGCTGGCGTTCGATGTACTTCATCAGATGTGCCGACGCCGGGCGATGCGGGTGCAAGCGAATGGCATTGCGGCGTTCGTAATTCCGAAAAATGGCTTCCGAACGTTCTTCGCCCATGAACCGGTCGGTAAGCGCCTGCAGGTCGGAGGTCAGTATTTCACCCTGCCAGCCCTGGTGCTGGGCGGTTTCTGTTTTGGGCTGTGGATCGTGGAAGAAGGAGGCAATCTGGATTTTCTCGCGGACACGCTGACGGGTCAGCATTGAGAGCACGATGTACACTATCGTGTTGACCCCCAGGCTCCAGATAATGCCATGACTGGTCTGGTCCAGCTCGGACCCGAAGAGGGCAGTGGGCCGTGTCCAGTTCAGCCCCCAGATTCCCTGTTCAATCAGTGTATCGGTGACCCAGCCGGTAGTGGCGAGTGCCGGCAGCAGCATGGTGTAGAACCACATCAGGAAGCCGAGGCCAAGCCCCCAGACGGCGCCCATGTAATTGCCCCGGCGCCAGATACTGCCACCCACCAGGGCCGGGCCAAACTGGGCTGCCGCTGCAAAGGAGAGCAGTCCGAAGGCTGTCAGGCTGTAATCTTCGCCAGCCATCCGGTAGAAACCATAGGCAGTGAGCAGTATCACAAAGATGGCGCCCCGGCGGATACTCAGCAGCAGGTAACTGAGGTCAGTGCGCCGGTTCATGCCCGGCCGGAAAAACTTCAGCAGCGCCGGCATGATGATCTCGTTACTGACCATGGTGGCAATGGCCACGGAGCAGACGATCACCATGGCCGCGGCGGCCGAGCCACCCCCGAGGAACGCCAGTATGGCCAGCCATTCCTCGCCGGCCATGATGGGCAGCTGAAGTATAAGGACGTCGGGGTTTCCGGCTGAGGCTTCGGGCGACAACAGACCGGCGGCGGCAATGGGTAGGACAAATGCGCTGGCTACGATCAGGTAGATCGGCATGGCCCAGCGGGCAATCTCGAAATCCCGATGATCGGTGTTTTCGACCACCATGACATGAAACTGCCGCGGCAGGCAGATGATGGCGAGCATGGCAATGAGTGTCTGGGTTATAAACGCCGGCGCTTCAATACCATCGGTGGTCAGGGTGCCTATCAGGTCTGCGTCCTTCGCCCGGTCAAACAGATCACCGAATCCGCCGTAAAGACCATAGCCAACGAACAGGCCGACGGCGACAAAGGCTATAAGTTTGATCAGTGACTCGAAGGCCACGGCCTGAATCATGCCCCGGTGATGGCCGGTGGATTCCAGATGCCGGGTGCCGAACAGAACGGTGAATACCGCCAGTGCGAGGGTGATGTACCACGCGGAATCACTCCAGGCCGCCGTACTCAGTTGGTCATGGCCGGTGCCGGTTTGAGAGAGCACGTTGAAACCCATGGCAATGGCTTTCAGTTGCAGGGCAATATAGGGGACGCTGCCGATCAGGGCAAAGGTCGCAATCATTGCAGCCAGGAGCTGGGATTTGCCGTATCGGGAGGCGATGAAATCGGCAATGGAGGTGCTGTTATTGCGCTTGCTGATATAGATGATCCGGCGCAGCAGGGGCGCTCCGAAAACAAAGACCAGCAGGGGGCCAAGGTAGATTGGCAGAAACCCGAGCCCCTCCTGGGTTGCGCGGCCAACGGCGCCATAGAAGGTCCAGGAGGTAAAGTAGACCGCCAGAGACAGTGCGTATATGTGGGTGCGTGCCAATCGCCTGCGATACAGGCCGGGATGCTTGTCACCGGCCCAGGCGATCACGAACAGGATCGAAATATAGATGATGGAAATAAGGGCCAGCAGCCAGGCACTAATCATGGTCACGGGTTCCCGGCTGTATCAACAGGTTGCAGCATCACGCTAACGAGGTATCACTCTGCACAGACGGTTTTATACAGGACATCTCCCGGCGCCAGCAGCTTCAGGTTATCGACTCGGGGGCTTCCGTCAGATCCCAGTGGTACCAGTTCCCGCGTTGCACAGTTGATGATGTGAACGCGATGGGAAACAGCGTCCGTCATTGTCTGCTCGAAGCGATACAGGGTAAACCGGACGATGTCGTCGTTGTTGGTGTCGCGGCTGATGCTTTGGGTGTCGATTGTAGAGAATGCGGTGACATAGGGGAAGATGAAGGTCCAGGGCCGCCAAAGGATGCCGTCGGATTCGGTATTCACAACCACGGCTTCTTCCGGCAGGCGGGCCTGTTTCTGGTCGAACCAGGTGTATTCCATATAGATGAGATAGCCGAGCATGCCCGCGCCGGCAAAAACCGGGATGATCCACTTCGGGGCTTTATTCCCGGTGGCGGCACGAATAGCCAGAGCGATACCGGCAGCGCCAAGGCCGCAGACTACAGTGGCGACAAATGTCCAGAACATATAATGACTTCCTCAAACAAGAACGGGCTTCCTCAATGAGGAAGCCCGTTCAGTATCAACCTGTCAGTTCATTGAACAAACCAGGCCGGAGATGTTGCTTAGTGGTCTTGAGCCTGGCCGCCACCACGTGGGTAACGTACGCTTTCAACCAACTCCTGAATCTCAACGGGCGGCTCTTCAGTTGCGTTGGACACAATAAAGGCTACCGCAAAGTTGACGACTGCACCAATTGCACCGATGGACAGCGGGGAGATGCCCAGCACCCAGTTTTCAGGAGTGTCTGGCAGGTTAGCCGTGCCCGGGATGAACAGCCAGCCCTTGTACACGAAGATGTATACCAGGGTGAAGCCCAGGCCGGTCAGCATGCCAGCTATGGCACCGGTGTTGTTTACACGCTTGGAGAAGATGCCCATCATCAGCGCCGGGAACAGGGAGGCTGCCGCGATACCGAATGCAAGGGCAACCACCTGTGCCGCAAAGCCGGGAGGGTTGGCGCCAAGCCAGGTGGCAACAACGATTGCGACTGCCATGGATATCCGCGCCGCCAGCAGCTCGCCTTTCTCCGTGATCGCCGGGTTGATGGAGCCCTTGATCAGGTCGTGACTGACCGCCGAGGAGATCGCGAGTAACAGACCGGCCGCCGTGGACAGCGCTGCCGCCAGACCACCCGCTGCAATCAGGCCGATGACCCATGCGGGCAGGTCAGCGATTTCCGGATTGGCCAGAACCAGAATATCATTGTTAACGGTCAGTTCGTTGCCCTTCCAGCCACGTTCCGTAGCGGTCGTGGATGCGAATTGCTCGTTTTTGTCATTGTAGACCTGAATACGACCATCGTTGTTCTTGTCTTCAAACTTGATCAGACCGGTTTCTTCCCAAGTCTGGATCCAGTCAGGACGAGCTTCGTACTCGATCGGCTGGGCCGCAGTGCCTTCAGGATAGATGGTGGTCATCAGGTTCAGACGAGCCATGGAAGCAACGGCCGGTGCAGTCAGGTACAGCAGGGCAATGAAGACCAGGGCCCAGCCGGCGGACCAGCGTGCGTCAGCCACCTTGGGTACGGTGAAGAAGCGGATGATAACGTGAGGCAGACCCGCGGTACCGATCATCAGGGACAGGGTGAACAGAACCATGTTCAGCTTGTTGTCGATATCGGCGGTGTACTCATTAAAACCAAGGTCGGTGATAACCTGGTTCAGCTTGTCGAGGATCGGCATGCCGGAATCCACGTGAGTCGAGAACAAGCCCAGCGGGGGAAGCGGGTTACCGGTCAGTTGCAGGGAGATAAATACCGCGGGAATGGTGTAGGCAACGATTAGCACGCAGTACTGGGCAACCTGAGTGTAAGTGATGCCCTTCATGCCACCCATAACGGCGTACAGGAATATTACAATTGCTGCAATGATAAGACCCAGAGTGGCGTCGACTTCCAGAAAGCGGGAGAAGGCCACGCCAGCGCCAGCCATCTGACCGATTACATAGGTGAGAGACGCCACAATCAGGCAGATAACCGCCACCAGGCGCGCGTTCTTGCTGTAGAAGCGGTCGCCGATGAACTCGGGCACCGTGAACTTGCCGAATTTTCGCAGGTACGGAGCCAGCAGCATGGCCAGCAGAACGTAACCACCGGTCCAGCCCATAAGGAAGGTCGAGTTGGCGTAGCCACCGGCGGCAATCAGGCCCGCCATGGAGATGAACGATGCCGCGGACATCCAGTCGGCGCCGATTGCCATACCGTTGGTGATCGGGTGAACACCGCCACCGGCAACGTAGAAGTCTTTGGTGCTGCCGGCTTTCGCCCAGACAGCAATCGCTATGTAGAGGAGAAATGAGCCCCCTACGAACAGGATATTGATGACAAATTGGCTCATTTGTTCTTACTCCTCGTGCACGCCGAATTTTTCATCGATCTTGTTCATGCGCCACGCGTAGTGGAAGATCAGAGCGATGAACGTAAGGATGGAGCCTTGCTGGGCAAACCAGAAGCCCAGATCAGTACCACCGACGGGAATACCCGCCAGCATCGGACGGAGCAGAATTGCAAAGCCGTAGGATACCAGGGCCCAGATTACCAGGCTCCCGAATATCAGGCGAAGATTCGCCTTCCAGTACGCTTCAGCGTCGTAGTTATGACCTGTTGGCATAGGATCACTCCTGGTTTGTTGTGGCGGTTCGGTGGGTTTTTGGTGAGGCACTTCGATTAGAGAATTTATTATTCATATAAGTACTTCTCCGACTGTTTGTCCTTACTGACTTTACTGCTCAAGCGATTCATGGATATTGGCAAAAGGTCTAACTCTCAGTAATTTGGCATGACGTCGGGCCTATTATCGAGGCGTCTGGCCCTGTATCGATTCAGTGACGATACAGGGTTTGCAGCCGCCGGTGGTAATGAAGCTTGTCGTACAGTTCTTTCAGGCTTTTTATACCCTCTGACCGGGCTTTGTTCAGGGCTATCAGGGTGAGCTCGGCCGTGGCGAGAGCATCGGAGGCAGCGTGATGTCGTTCACTGACTTCAAGGCCAAAATAATCCGCCCAGTTGTCGAGCCCTTTGCCGCCGGTTTTAGTGTTGGGGAAAACCGCAGGCATCAGGTCGGCGACGTCCATCCAGGTGTGGGGCCGGGTATACCCCAGTTGCGCCTTCAGGGTCTTTTCCAGGAATTTCTGGTCGAATGCCGAGTGGTAGGCCAGAATCGGATCGCCGTTCATCCATTCGAGAAGGTAGAGCAGGGCGTCCTCGATTTCGTGCCCCTGGGTGAGCGCTTCAGGCCCGATTCCGTGAATTAGAACAGTTTCACGGATGTCGAGCTCTGGTCGCCTCAGGATCAGGTCGAACTGGTCTCCGAGGGGGATGATCCCGCCTCGGATGGCAACAGCACCAATGGCGATTACCTCGTCCTTCGCGGTATTCAGCCCCGTGGTCTCCAGATCGAGCACAATGAGTCGACAGTCCGTAAGGAGCTGTTCGCCCGGCGTTTTTGGATTGGGCAGACTGCCGGAATCATGGTTACCGGTGGTCCCGCCCCGGCGGTGCCCAAGCCATTGTTTGATGTGATCCAGCATGTCACGCACCTGCCTGAAGCTCAGAGTTGGTAGGTAACTTCCAGCTTTTGCTGCAACCGCTGCGCCTGTCTGAAGGATTCCCTCAGGATTCGACGGTCGAGAGGGTTCAGATCGTCTGGATTGATGTAGTTGGTTAGTTCTTCGCTCTTTGCAAGCATTTCCTGGTGAGCCCGCATCCGGATCGCCTGGATCAGGCTGTAGGCTTCCTTCCAGGCGTTGGCATCTTTCGGGTCGAAGACGCCTTTGTTGGCAAGCTCCGCCATGCGCTCCAGGGTGTTTGCCGTTTCAACGCCGTTGGCCAGGGCAAAGACCCTCACAGCCTCCACGAATGGCGCCAGGCCCTGACGCTTGAGGTCCAGTAAGCGCTTGTTGCCTTCGGATATATAGCGGAAGTTGCGGAGCATGGTCAGCGGTGGCTTCCGCTGGAAGGCATTGCCGGCAAGCATTTTCTGGAACAAGGCGTTTTTTCGGATTCGCTTCAGGACCTTATCCAGAAGGTCATTAAAAGGTTCCGCCGGCCCATGGATGGCTCTCATATCCAGGAAGATTGAGGAATACACCAGGTTCTGTGGCGTCGATGCGTCAATAAACCGAAAAAACCAGTCGTCCCACTCCCTGTCGCTCAGGCAGAGCTTCGGGTTGCTGGCCATGATGTTGCCCTTGCACAGGGTAAAGCCACATTCAGCCAGTTCGTCGTTAACCGTCCGGGCAAAGGGCAACAGTTTTTCACGGACCTGTTCTTCGGTCATGCCTTCGGGAGTCTGGAACAGGATGCCATTGTCCTGGTCGGTCAACAGGGTCTGCTCCTGGCGGCCCTCACTGCCGAAGGTCAGCCAGGTAAAGGGAATGCCGGGGTCGTTCTTCTTGATGTTGAGTTCCAGAACCCGCCGGACGGTCACGTCGTTGAGTGTGGTGATGATCTTGACCACCTGCCCGGAGTCAGCGCCATGGGCCAGCATCGCATCCACCAGGCGGGAGACATCCGTTCGCAGACTCACCAGGGTGCGCAGATGGGTTGCGGTGCCCATGGTGCGGGCAAGGTTAACCAGATCCACCCGCTGCAGGGCGAACAGGTCGCGCTCCGAAACCACACCAATGAGTTTATGATCATCGTCGATGACACACAGATGGGCAAAATGGTGCTCCGCCATCAGCATGGCGGCTTCGAACGCATCGGCATGGGAAGGCAGGCAACAGGGATCCCTGGTCATTACCTGCTGTACCGGCGTGTCCAGCGGGCCAGTGCCCTCGGCGATCATTGTGCGTAGGTCCCGCAGTGTGAAAATACCGGTCGGGCGTCGGTTTTCGTCGGTAACAATTATGCTGCCGACGTTGTTCTCGTGCATGCGGGCCACAGCCTTGCGCACGGGAAGGTCGGGCGAGCAAACGATCGGATTGCGCAGGGCATAACGCTCCAGCGGGGTGTCGAGGGAGGTACTGGAACCCATCGAGGCCATAGCGCTGGACTGAATACTGCGATTCACCTGGTCAAGCAGACTGCTTACACCACGAAGGCAGAAGTCCCGGAACGGTTCACTCTCGGAAAACAGGGTAACGAAGGTTGTCTGGCCAATGCTGAGGCAGAAGGTATCGCCTGATGCCCGGTGCAGGGTTCTGGTGGGCCGCTCGCCAATGATGGCGGCAAGGGGGAAGCATTCGCCCTGACTTATTTCAAAGGTTGTTTCGGTGCGGTCTTCCTTTTCATTATGCCGTTCGCCGCGAATCCGGCCCTGTTTGACCACGTAAAACCGGTTAACAACACCCTGGTCGGGGGACAGGACAACATCACCATCGGCGTAAAACTGAATACAGGCGTTCTCGGCGAAATGGGCCAGGTGTGCGTCATCCATGCTGGAAAAAGGCGCGTGCTCCCGCAGAAACGTCATCACTGAACGGATGTTCTGGGGGCGATCATTTTCCTGGTTCGCTGAGGCCATATCCGTAGTCACTCGCTGGTTATTATTGTCCATTTAAGCAGTGTAGTGTAGCCAAAGCCCCTGTTGCCCTGCGATTTTGGTCGCAGTAAGCCTGACATGGATCAGTTTTCTTTAAGGCCAGTGGCCCGGGTGGTAAAGTCGGTATCTGAAACAGGTCATTAACTGTAATGTCATGACTACCAAAGAAGAGCGCCTCAGGTTTCTTGAGGAAATGAAAGACGTCCGGCGTATTCGCAAGCCCAACCGGGCCGAGGTGACAACGCCCCGCGAATTGACGCCAGGCCATCTTGAACGTCAGAGGGCGGCCGTGGCAAAACCGTTGCGGGATACCAATCCGCTGACGTCCGATATGGTGGAACCGCTCACGGCCCACGATGTGCTGAGCTGGCAGCGGCCAGGCATCCAACACGGCGTGTTTCGCAAGCTGAGGCTTGGCCAGTATCCTGTTGAAGCACGCCTCGACCTGCACCGGATGACGGTTGAGCAGTCCCGGCGTGAAGTCTTCAGGTTCATTGGCGATTGTGTGCGCTATGGTCTGCGTTCGGTCATCATTCTTCACGGCAAGGGAGAGCGCAACCCCGAAGGTATTGCCCAGCTCAAGAGCTACCTCGCCAAATGGCTCCCCGAGCTGGACGATGTTCTGGCGTTCCATTCGGCTCAGAAACACCATGGTGGTACCGGTGCGGTTTATGTCATGGTGCGAAAAAGTGACCGGGACAAGCAACATAATCGTGAACTTCACGGAAGCCGTTAGCGGCTCCCGCCTCAGACATCTTTTATAGGAGCCGCCACGGCGGCTGAACGGAGGTTATTGTGGTGAAAAAAGTTGTATTGGTTGTATTCGCCCTACTGGCGCTGACGGGTTGCAAGGATCGAGTGATCTGGAACGATAACGGCAAGGTTGAAGAAGCCACCACGGATCGGGAGGTCTGGAACTCCAATGGCAAGATCGAGTCCGGCGAGCGTAAGATCTGGGTAAACAAGGATGGCAAAGAAGTCATTAAATAAAATCTGAGTATCTGCCGCAGGCGCGGCCACGGCAATAAAACCCGGGAGAGAACAGGTGTTTGATGTAACCCGATATGCAGTCGCCGCAAACGCGATTGTTGAGGCCGGCCGCTTCCTTTACCAGCAGGGCTGGTCACCGGCAACCAGCAGCAACTACTCGGCCCGTATGGACCCGGAACACATTGCCATAACCGTTTCCGGCCGCCATAAGGGCCAGTTGGGTGCTGGCGATGTCATGGTGGTGGATCTGGCCGGTCGTGCGGTGCGGAGTGACTGTCGCTCCTCGGCGGAGACCAGGTTGCATACGGTGTTGTATGAGATGTTCCCCGAGGTTGGCGCGGTGCTTCATACTCACTCGGTGAATGCAACGGTTCTCAGTCGCTTGCTGGAAACCGGCCAGCCGCTGGCGCTGGAGGGCTACGAACTGCAAAAGGCATTTGCCGGCATCGACACCCACGAATCGGTCCTGACCGTTCCGGTGTTTGACAACACCCAGGATATTGACGCACTGGCGGAGCAGACCCGCGCCTGGTTCCAGGATCACCCGGAGCAGCCGGGATATCTGATTCGTGGCCATGGCCTGTATACCTGGGGCAAAACTATGGCTGACTGCCTGCGCCATGTCGAGGCTTTTGAATTTCTGTTTGAATGTGAGCTTGAAACCATGAGGGTCCGCCCATGACTACCCTGAGTATTTTTGACCAGAGCCAGCCAGGGAAGGCAAGCAAGGTTACCGAGAATCCAACAGAGATTCGCGACATCCTGGCCAGCCACGGTGTGCGCTTTGACCAGTGGCCAACCAGAGATCTGCCTGCGGATGCATCCCGGGAAGATATTCTCGAGGCATACGGCGACGAGGTAGCAAGGCTGAAGGGAGAGTGCGGCTTTCAGACCGCCGATGTGGTGAGCCTGAATCCGGACAACCCGCGGAAAGAGGTGTTCCGCCAGAAATTCCTCGATGAGCACACCCACAGTGAGGATGAGGTTCGTTTCTTTGTCCATGGCCAGGGCTTGTTCTACCTGCACTTCGGCAACGAGGTGTTTGCCGTGCTGTGCCAGAAGAACGATCTGATCAGCGTGCCTGATGGCACACGGCACTGGTTCGACATGGGGCCGGAACCTGAATTCACCTGCATTCGCCTGTTCACCAATCCCGAAGGCTGGGTGGCCGAATTTACCGGTGCGGACATCGCTGGCCGGTTGCCGCGTTACGAGGCACTGGCAGGAGCAGCGGGATGATCCGGGTGGTGCTGACAGACATCGAGGGGACCACCAGCTCCATCTCGTTTGTCCACGATGTCCTGTTTCCCTACGCCAGCGAACATCTGCCGGGGTTTGTCCGCGACCAGCATCAGGACAACTTTGCGGTTTCCGAGCAGTTGGATGAGGTGGCTCGGGCTTCAGGTGTTGCTCGGGAGGACGTTGAAGGCCTGATCGAGGTACTGAAAACCTGGATCAATGAAGACCGCAAGGAAACCTCCCTGAAAGCACTTCAGGGCATGGTCTGGGAGCAGGGGTACCAGCAGGGAGAGCTGAGGGGCCATATCTACGCTGACGCGGCCGACTACCTGCAGCGCTGGCATGATCGGGGGCTGCGTTTGTTCGTATACTCATCAGGGTCGGTCAAGGCCCAGAAACTGATTTTCGGTTTCACCACGGAGGGCGACTTTACGCCCTTCTTCTCCGGCTACTTTGATACCCGTATCGGTGGCAAGAAAGAGGCGGCCTCATACCGCAATATTCTGTCGGAGTTGGGTGTGGGGGGAGGCACGGTATTGTTCCTGTCTGATGTGGAAGCCGAACTTGAGGCCGCCGAGGAAGCCGGTATGCAAACCGCCTGGCTTGTTCGCGAGGGGGATCTGCCGGAAACCGAACGTTTTGTCGCCCGTGATTTTGCGCAGGTCGATACCCTGCTGCAAAAGCGTTAGCAGCCTGTCTGGCTTAAGCGATGGCCACGAGTAAGGTGGGACAGGGGCAGGGTAGATCAGCCTTAAGGCCGAAAGGCTGCTGGCGGGAATTGCTGAGCCAGTGCGGGTTGCGCCCCGGGGCCTGACTCTGCTCAGCGCTGACTTTCCGGCGTCACCCTCAGAACTTCCTCTACCGTTGTCTGGCCGGCGGCCACTTTCTGGGCGCCACCCAGGCGCAGGGACTTCATGCCTTCCTTGTAGGCATCCAGCCTTAGCTGCTCCAGCTCGCAATGATCGGTGATCTGTCGAAGCAAGGCGCCTGACAGCGTCATGATTTCATACACCCCCGCTCGGCCAAGATAACCGGTGTTCCGGCATTCCAGACAACCCACGGGCTGATAGAACTGCTTCGGAACCGGCGCTTTCCAGGGCCGGGTGATGGTCTGCCAGGCCTGTTCGTCGGCGGGGCCGGGCGCCTTGCAATGGGGGCAAAGGGTGCGGGCAAGCCGTTGGGCCATCACGCCCAGTACCGTGGCCCGAATCAGGTAAGGTGGAATGCCCAGTTCCATCATTCGGGTAATCGCGCTCGGGGCGTCGTTGGTGTGCAGGGTAGAGAGCACCAGATGGCCAGTGAGGGCAGCCTGAACCGCCATTTCCGCGGTTTCCAGATCGCGGATCTCGCCGATCATGATGATATCCGGATCCTGCCGGAGCAGGGCTCGCACCCCGGCAGCAAAGGTCAGGTTGATGTTGGTCTGAACCTGCATCTGGTTGAACGCCGGTTCCACCATTTCGATGGGATCCTCGATGGTGCAGACGTTGAGTTCGGGCGAAGCAATCTGTTTCAGGGTCGAATACAGGGTCGTGGTCTTGCCGGACCCGGTTGGCCCGGTCACCAGGACAATGCCGTGGGGACGGGACGTGATTTCCTGCCAGCGCTGGCGGTCTTCCTTGCCGAACCCCAGTTGCTCGTAGGACTTCAGCAGCACATCCGGATCGAAGATCCGCAGAACCATTTTTTCGCCAAAGGCGGTTGGCATGGTGGCCAGACGAAGTTCCACCTCCCGGTTATCGGGCTTGCGGGTCTTGATGCGGCCGTCCTGGGGGCGGCGCTTCTCTGCTATATTCAGGCGACCAAGGATCTTCAGGCGACTGGTAACCGCCACGCCCACGTGTTCCGGAAATTCGTAGACGTTGTGAAGCACGCCGTCGATCCGGAACCGCACCTGGGTGACCGTGCGGCGGGGTTCTATGTGGATATCCGAGGCGCGCTGGTCAAAGGCGTACTGCAGCAGCCAGTCGACGATCTTGACCACGTGCTGGTCATTGGCATCCGGATGTTCGCTGGCGCCAAGATCCAGTAACTGTTCGAAATTCTGGTTGCCGGTCGCGCCCTGACCGTGACTGGCCTTGCTGACGGAATTGGCCAGTTGATAGAACTCCACGGTGTATCGGCGGATATCCTCGGGATTGGCGACAACGCGACGGATAGTTTTGCGGACCGCCTGTTGAAGGTTTTGCACCCATTCACTCTTGAACGGCTCTGTGCTGGCGACCAGCACCTCCTCGGCGCCGATCTCTACCGCCAGAATGCCGTGGCGTTGGGCAAAGGCGTAAGACATCACCCGGGCAATGGCGGGCGTGTCGATCTGCAATGGGTCAATGTGGTAGTAGGGTTGCCCGGCCCAATCGGCCAGCCAGTGGGTCAGCCGATCGAGATCGAGGGTGCGGCCGTTTTTCTGGCTGGTAAGCGCGGCAATGGCCACGAGTTCCAGTGGATGACGTTTGCCCTTCTGTCCTGCGTCGAGGGTCGCGCCAAGATTGGCCGAGAGCAGCCGCTCGGCATCTTCCTGGCTGATTTCTCCGCTGCTTACCAGTGCGGTGCAAACATCTCTCAGGGTCAGGGTGCTTCTGGGCGGCACGGATGGCCGCTGCAGGGTTCCAGAGTTGCTTGTTTCAGCCATAAAAGGTCAGGTTCCAGGTCTTCAGGGCGTGTTTCCATGCTCCACTGGCCGGTTCACTTTAAGGTGAACCATGGCAACAGTGAACAACAGGAGGGTCAGTACCGTCAGAATGACCGGCCCGGGGGCACCTTCGCTCAGCCAGGCGGAAACGACTGCCTGGGTGAAGTAGAAGATCACCACGAACGACATCCAGATATAGCCCCGATTGTGGCCCTGAAAGACCGGGACCGCAAAGGCCAGCAGCGGAATCAGTTTCACAGCCAGGATCAGTGGTATCGAAACACCTTTGATGGGGGCGGGGTAGAAGGTGGTAATCAGCAGGGTGGCAAGTACGCCAATATAAAGCACGATCGTCGCCCGGGTAGTGATGCGGGCCTTGGGGTTATTCAGCATAGGGTGTTCCGAAATAGAGACGTGTTAACCGGAGCGGGTTTCGCTCCAGCGCCGGTATCAGTCAGCGAGCTTCAGCGCGAGCCGGGCCAGGCCTTCGCCGAAGGCCTGGCACAATGGGCAGCCCTGCACCCGTATCCGACAGGCTGCTCACAGAATCGAGAGAACGTTTTCCGGCGGTCGACCAAGAGCTGCCTTGCCATTGGCGATCACGATCGGCCGTTCAATCAGTTTCGGTGTCGCTACCATGGCTGCGATTAACTGTTCATCGCTGAGGTCGGGGCTGTTAAGGCCCTGGTCTTTATATTCTTTTTCCCCGGTGCGCATCAGGTCGCGGGGGCGCAGATCCAGTGCGTTCAGAATATCCTTTAGTGCCTGCTCTGTCGGTGGTGTTTCCAGGTAGCGTATAATCTCCGGCTCAATTCCCCGTGCGGTTAGCAGTTCAAGGGTTTGGCGGGATTTCGAGCAGCGCGGGTTGTGGTAAATCCGGGTTGGTTCTGTCATCTTCGTGCCTGGTTGCCTGAATGGAGTCCATGATTTCTGTGCCAGTCTAACAGGAGGTTTTCCAGTGCAGTACCCTGATTCTGTTCGTGGTCGCTCCGGCCTTCACCTGGTCGGTGTTGTGCTGCTCGTTCTGGCGCTGGCGGGTTGTGAAAAAATCGAACTTGAGCGCGCCCAAGGAACCAAATTGAGCTGGGACACCCTGCGCGGTCAATGGGTGCTGGTTAACTACTGGGCGGAATGGTGCAAGCCGTGCCTTGAGGAAATTCCCGAGCTGAACGAGCTGGACAAGGCGCCCGATATTACCGTGCTTGGCGTTAATTTTGATGGTGTGCGGGGCGATGCTCTGGTGGAGCTCGGCGAACGTATGGGCATTGAATTCACCATGCTGGCGGACGATCCCGGACCCGGGTTGGGCTGGAAGTTGCCGCTTGCGCTGCCGGCCACGTTCCTGGTGAACCCCGGTGGCGATCTGGTTGAAACCCGGTTTGGTCCCCAGACCGAAGAAGAGCTCCGGGCCGTGATCGGCGGCTAAGGCCGCTGCCTTAACTGAAATTCACAGCAGGAATAGCCTGACGTTATGTCGCAGACTTTTGTACATCTCCGGGTCCATTCCGAGTACTCCATGGTGGATGGCCTGGTCAGGGTTAAGCCACTGACCAGTCGCGTTGCCGAGCTGGGTATGCCGGCCGTGGGCCTGACCGAACAATCCAATATGTGCTCGCTGGTACGCTTCTACAAAGCGGCCATGGGAGCGGGTGTAAAACCCATCATCGGCGCGGATCTGTGGCTGGAAAACCCGGATGAACCCGAGAGCCCGTTCCGGCTGACGCTGCTGGCTCGGGATAACGAGGGTTATCTTAATCTCACTGAAATCGTTTCCCTGGGTTACACCGAGGGTCAGCGTTTTGGCAAGCCGATTATCCAGCACAAATGGCTTGAGGCCAGGGCAAACGGTCTGATTGCGCTCTCGGGCTCCAAAATGGGCGATGTGGGCAAGGCTCTGATGGCGGGCAAGCTGGAACTGGCCCATAAACGCGCCCGTTACTGGATGGATTTGTACCCGGACAGCTACTACCTGGAGTTACTGCGTACCGGTCGCCCGGGTGACGAGGACTGTCTGCACCTGAGTGTTGAGCTGGCCGGGGCGCTCGGGCTTCCGGTGGTGGCCACCAACGATGTCCACTTCCTGGAGGCGGAAGACTTCGAGGCTCATGAGGCCCGGGTTTGTATCGGCGAGAGTCGGACCCTGGACGATCCCCGCCGTGACCGCCGCTTCAGTAACCAACAGTATCTTCGCAGCGCCGATGAGATGATCGAGCTGTTCAGCGATATTCCGGAAGCCATCGAGAATACGGTAGAAATTGCCCGCCGCTGCTCTGTTCAGGTCCGGATGGGCGAGTACTTCCTGCCGAACTACCCGATTCCGGACGGCATGACCATGAACGACTATTTCCGGAAAGTCTCGGAGGACGGTCTGGAAGAGCGGCTTGCCAGGACCCTGAGCAAGGACGATCCGGAATACGATGCCAAGCGCGAGGCCTACTACAAGCGTCTGAATTTTGAGCTGGACATCATCATCCAGATGGGGTTCCCGGGCTACTTCCTGATTGTGATGGACTTCATCAAATGGGCCAAGAATAACGGTGTGCCCGTCGGGCCGGGGCGGGGTTCCGGTGCCGGTTCTCTGGTGGCCTACGCCCAGATGATTACCGATCTGGACCCTCTGGAATACGACCTGCTGTTCGAGCGATTCCTGAACCCGGAGCGGGTCTCCATGCCCGACTTCGACGTTGATTTCTGCATGGAAGGCCGGGACCGGGTGATCGAGTACACCGCCCAGAAGTACGGGCGTGAGGCGGTATCGCAGATCATTACCTTCGGCACCATGGCCGCGAAGGCGGTGGTGCGCGATGTCGCCCGGGTTCAGGGCAAATCCTACGGTCTGGCCGACAAGCTCTCCAAGATGATTCCCTTCGAACCGGGGATGACCCTGGAAAAAGCCCTGGAGCAGGAACCTCAGCTCAAGGACTTTCTGGAGCAGGACGAAGAGGCCCAGGAAATCTGGGAGATGGCTCTGAAGCTTGAGGGTGTGTGCCGGAATGCTGGTAAACATGCCGGTGGCGTGGTGATTGCGCCCACCAAGATCACCGATTTCTCGCCCCTGTACTGCGATGACGAGGGTGGCGGCCTGGTCACCCAGTTCGACAAGGGCGATGTGGAAGAAGCCGGACTGGTCAAGTTTGACTTCCTGGGCCTGCGGACGCTCACGATCATCAAGTGGGCGCTGAACATGATCAATCCGCGCCGGGAAAAGAAGGGCATGCAGCCGCTCGACATCAACGAGATTCCGCTGGATGACGTGGCTTCGTTCGACATGCTCAAGAAAGCCGAAACCACGGCGGTGTTCCAGCTGGAATCCCGGGGCATGAAAGACCTGGTTCGACGTCTCCAGCCGGATTCTCTGGAAGATATGATCGCCCTGGTGGCCCTGTTCCGACCGGGGCCCTTGCAGTCGGGCATGGTGGACGATTTCATCGACCGGAAGCATGGGCGACAGCCGGTGTCGTTCCCACATCCGGACTACCAGTACGAGGGCCTGAAACCCGTCCTGGAACCCACCTACGGGGTTATCCTGTACCAGGAGCAGGTCATGCAGATCGCCCAGGTGATGGCTGGTTACACGCTGGGTGGTGCCGATATGCTGCGCCGGGCCATGGGCAAGAAAAAGCCTGAAGAGATGGCCAAGCAGAAGCAGATCTTCCTTGATGGCTGCGAAAAGAACGGCATCAACAAGACCCTGGCCGAGAACATTTTCGACCTGGTGGAAAAATTTGCCGGCTACGGCTTCAACAAATCCCACTCTGCTGCCTATGCCCTGGTGTCTTACCAAACCCTCTGGCTGAAAGCCCATTACCCGGCGGAATTCATGGCGGCGGTACTCACCGCCGATATGCAGAACACCGACAAGGTGGTGACGCTGGTGGAAGAGTGCCGGAATATGAAGCTGGACCTTCTTGTGCCGGATGTCAGCCGCTCGGAATACATTTTTACTGTCAGCGACGAAGGCCAGATTGTCTATGGTCTCGGCGCCATCAAGGGGCTGGGCGAGGGGCCGATCCAGAGCATTGTTGAGGGCCGCGGCACTGGCGAGCCGTTCCAGGATATCTTCGATTTCTGCCGGCGAGTGGATCTGAAGAAGGTCAACAAGCGGGCCATGGAAGCACTGATCCGTTCCGGTGCCATGGACAAGCTCGGCGCCAGCCGCGCGCAGCTGATGGCCAGCATTGACAAGGCTGTTCAGCAAGCGGGTCAGCAATCCCGGAACGAGTCCGCCGGCATGATGGATATGTTCGGGGAAATGCTTGAGGCGGTCGATGGTGGCGATCCCTACGAGGACGTGACAGGTGTGCGCGAATGGCCCGAAAAGCAGCGGCTAAAGGGAGAGAAAGACACCCTGGGGCTCTACCTCACCGGCCACCCGTTTGACGAATACGAGAAAGAGGTTCGCCGGTTTGTCCGGTCTTCCATTGCCGATCTGAAGCCGAACAAGTCACCCCAGCGGGTTGCCGGGCTGGTGGTTGCCCAGCGCACCATGAAAACCCGTACCGGTTCCACAATGTGTTTCATTACGCTGGACGACCGGAGTGCCCGGATCGAGGCGACCCTGTTCTCGGAGGCTTTCTTTGAAAATCGGGAGCTGTTGCAGTCCGACCAGGTGATTGTGGTGGAAGGACAGGTCAGCCACGATGATTATTCCGGCCAGATGAAAATGCGCGTGAGCTCGGTGATGGATGTGGCGAGCGCCCGCCAGCAGTTCAGCCGCGGGCTGAAGCTGAACCTGTGCGCCGATCAACTCCGGAACGGCCTGCTGGAGAAACTGGACACCACCCTGAGACCGTTCCGGTGTGATGGCAGCCCGGTCTGGATAGAGTACAGCAGCCCCGAGGCATCCACCCGGATCGAGCTGGGTGAGTCCTGGCGTGTGCAGCCGGATGACAACCTGTTGCTGGAGCTCCGTTACCTGGTAGGCGACCAGTCGGTAGAACTGGTCTATGATTGAGTAAGCTGAAAATTAAACGTTTGTCAGATAGCGGACTCATACCAATGTCCGCTTTAGCCACTGACCAGGCGCTGTTATCTTTGTGTCAAATTCTGGTTTGGCGGAGCATTTTCCCGCCTGGCAAAAAAATAATGGAACACCATGAACCCTAACTATCTGGATTTCGAACAGCCAATCGCCGACCTGGAAGCCAAGATTGAGGAGCTCCGGATGGTTGGCAATGACACCGACATCAATATCACCGATGAGATCACCCGGCTGAAGAAAAAGAGCGTCAGCCTGACGGAGAGCATCTTCTCCGATCTCAAGCCCTGGGACGTCGCCCGACTGGCCCGGCATCCCCGCAGGCCCTACACCCTGGACTACATCGAATCCATGTTTGAGGATTTTGATGAGCTGCACGGTGACCGTCGTTATGCGGACGACCTGGCAATCGTCGGCGGCACTGCCCGGCTGGATGACAAGCCGGTGATGGTCATTGGTCATCAGAAGGGCCGGGAAGTCCGGGACAAGGTCAAGCGTAATTTCGGTATGCCCCGCCCGGAAGGCTATCGCAAGGCCCTGCGTCTGATGGAAATGGCGGAACGGTTCAGGATGCCTATTCTCACATTCATCGATACCCCAGGGGCTTATCCGGGCATCGGTGCGGAAGAGCGAGGCCAGAGTGAGGCCATTGCCTTCAACCTGGCCGTTATGTCCCGCCTGAAGACGCCCATTATTTCCACGGTAATCGGTGAAGGTGGCTCCGGTGGCGCGTTGGCCATCGGTGTCTGTGACCAGCTGAACATGCTGCAGTATTCCACCTACGCGGTTATTTCCCCGGAAGGCTGTGCCTCGATCCTGTGGAAAAGCGCCGAATACGCCGCCCTGGCCGCAGAGGCCATGGGTGTTACCGCTGATCGGCTGAAAGATCTTGGCCTGGCGGACAACGTGGTGACCGAGCCCCTCGGCGGTGCTCACCGTAACCCCGGGAAAATGTCGGAATCCCTCAAGGAGGTTCTGGCAAAAGGTGTCGCTGAGCTCAGCCGGCTGCCACTGGATGAGCTGGTATCCCGCCGCTATGAGCGGCTGACCCGCTATGACACCGGGCGCTGAGCCCGGCTCCGGATGTCACTGGCCGGAGGTGTTGTGTGCCCCGGTCAGAGAACTCCCCGATCACGCCCGCCTGTGGGTTGCCCTGAGCGGCGGCCTCGATTCGACACTGCTATTACACCTGGCCGTCCATTGCCATGGCCGTTCCGGAACTGTCAATGCAGTTCACATCAATCATCAACTTCAGCCGAATGCATCGGATACCGAGTCGTTTTGTGGCGACTTGTGTGCTCGTCTGGGTGTGCCGCTGGTGGTTGAGCGAGTAACCGTGGCCGCAGGGGACACCGCGGCTGGCGGTGGTGGTATCGAAGAGGCGGCCCGCAAGGCGCGGTATTCCGCATTCGAAGCGCTGGTGCAGCGCGGAGACCTGCTCTTGATGGCCCATCATGGCGATGATCAGGCGGAAACGGTTCTGTTCCGGATGCTCAGGGGCAGCGGCGTGGCGGGGCTGGCGGGCATGCCGGCCAGTCGCGCGCTGGGCCCCGCGATTCTTGCCCGACCCCTGCTTGGGTTTGAGCGGGCCGAGCTTGAGCGCTGGGCCAGGTCGGCCGGCCTGACATGGGTTGAAGACCCCAGCAATACCGACCAACGATTCGATCGGAATTTTCTGCGCCACACTGTGCTCCCACCTCTGCGCAAGCGCTGGCCGGGGCTGAATCGCAGGCTGCGTCACACGGCAGAGTCCTGTGCCGAGAGCGAAGCGCTGAACCGTAAGCTTGCCGCTTTGCAGTGGCAGGCTATCGGCGGCGAGCGCGACTGCCTGCCTGTGTCCGGTCTGAAAACACTGTCTCTGGCGGAGCAGAAAAATCTGATTCGTTGGTGGGTTCGGGAGTGCGGGTTTCATGCGCCCACGATTGCTGACTGGCAACAGGTTATTCAGGACCTGCTGTTCGCAGGGGAAGATCGGGAGCCGGAATTCAGGGCCGATGGCTTCAGTCTGCGTCGTTTTCAGGGCAATCTGTACCTGGTTCCCGATCACTCGCCACTGCCGGACGTTCCGCTTGCTCTGGAGCCGGGTCCTGGCCTGAACTTTGGCGAATGGTTCCTCAGGCTGGAACCGGTCGCTACTCCGGAAAGGCCGTTGCCGCCGTTACGGATAGTTACGAGGCAGGGCGGCGAGCGGGTCCGTTTCCGTCCCGGTGGTCGGTCCCGTTCGCTCAAAAAGTGGCTGCAGGAACTCGCTGTTCCACCCTGGGAAAGGGCCCGTCTTCCGCTGGTTTTTGCTGGTTCCGGGGAGGCAGCGGAACTCGTTGCCATTGGCAATTTCTGGTGTTCTGAACAATACTCGGGAGGCGCCCATGCCGCCGGTTGGCGGCTGGTTGTAGAGCGGAAATGTGATTGAGCCAGTGGGGCCTTTCTGGTAGTCTGGCGTCCCATCTTGAGATGACAATCTCCCTCCTTCACCGAATCAGACAATCACGGAATCTGCATGACGCGTTATATTTTCGTCACCGGCGGTGTCGTGTCCTCCTTGGGGAAAGGTATCGCATCGGCCTCTCTGGCTGCGATCCTCGAGGCACGCGGCCTGAAGGTCACTATTCTCAAGCTGGACCCGTACATTAACGTGGACCCCGGCACCATGAGCCCGTTCCAGCACGGTGAGGTTTTCGTCACCGAGGATGGCGCGGAAACAGACCTCGATCTGGGCCACTATGAGCGCTTTATTCGCTCTCCGATGAGTAAACGCAATAACTTTACCACGGGTCGGGTTTACGAAGAAGTGATCCGCAAGGAGCGTCGTGGTGACTATCTGGGCGGAACCGTTCAGGTGATCCCCCACATCACCGACGAGATCAAGCGGCGGGTCGTTGAAGGTGCCGCCGGGGCCGATGTGGCGCTGATCGAAATTGGTGGCACCGTGGGCGATATTGAATCTCTGCCGTTTTTGGAAGCCTGTCGTCAGATGAAGGTCGAAGTGGGCTCCCAGCGTGCACTTTTCATGCACCTGACACTGGTTCCGTACATTGCTACCGCGGGTGAGATCAAGACCAAGCCCACCCAGCACTCAGTCAAGGAAATGCGCTCTATCGGCCTGCAGCCGGATATCCTATTGTGCCGCTCCGAGCATGAAGTAGACGTCAGTTCCCGTCGCAAGATTGCTCTGTTTACCAACGTCGAAGAGCGGGCTGTTATTCCGCTTCAGGATGCCAAATCCATCTACGCTATTCCGCGCATGCTGTATGAGCAAGGCCTGGACCAGCTGGTTATCGAACGCTTCAGTCTGGACGCCCGTCCCGCGGATCTCAGTGAGTGGGACAAGGTTGTTGAATCCTTGATGAATCCCGAGCAGGAAGTGACCATTGCCATGGTTGGCAAGTACATGGAACTTCTGGACGCTTACAAATCCCTGATCGAATCCCTGTTGCACGCCGGCATCAAGACCCGTACCAAGGTCAATATCAGCTACATCGATTCCGAGGATGTCGAGCGTGACGGCACTGGCGCCCTGGCCAGTGCCGATGCGATTCTTGTACCCGGTGGTTTCGGTGAGCGGGGCGTGGAAGGCAAGATCCGTGCGGTTCAGTATGCCCGTGAGAACAAGGTGCCTTACCTGGGCATCTGCCTGGGTATGCAGGTGGCCGTTATTGAATACGCCCGGAACCTGGCAGGCCTGAAAGAGGCCCACAGCACGGAATTCCGCGAGCACACGCCGGAGCCAGTGGTCGGCCTGATCACCGAATGGCTGGATTCCACAGGAGAGCGCGAAGAGCGGACAGAAGAATCCGATTTGGGCGGGACCATGCGCCTCGGCGCCCAGGACTGCATCCTCACGGAGGGTTCCACCATTGCCAACTGTTACGGCAAGAAAACCATTCGCGAGCGTCATCGCCACCGTTACGAGGTGAACAATCATTTCCTGCCGAAGCTGGAAGAGGCGGGTCTTCAGGTTTCGGGTCGATCAACCGATGGCCGCCTGGTAGAGGTTGTTGAGGCGCCGGACCACCCCTGGTTTGTCGCCTGTCAGTTCCACCCGGAGTTTACTTCCACGCCCCGCGACGGCCACCCGTTGTTCAGCGGCTTCGTTGAGGCCGCACTGGCCTGCAAGAAAGGATCCTGAGTATGACGCAGAGCACTGTAAATGTTTCGGGAATCAACGTCGCCAACCACCAGCCGTTTGTGCTCTTTGGCGGCATGAACGTCCTCGAGTCGCCGGAGCTGGCCATGGAAGTCGCGCAGGCCTATGTCGAGGCCACCGGCAAGCTTGGAATTCCCTACGTGTTCAAGGCGTCTTTTGATAAGGCCAACCGGTCGTCTGTGAATTCCTTCCGTGGCCCCGGCCTGGAGAAGGGGCTGCGGATTCTGGCGGACATCAAGAGCAAATTCGGTGTTCCCATTATTTCTGACGTTCACGAGCCGGCCCAGGCCGCTCCGGCGGCCGAGGTCTGTGACATCATCCAGTTGCCGGCTTTCCTGAGTCGCCAGACCGACCTGGTGGTCGCCATGGCGAAAACCGGCGCGGTGATCAACATCAAGAAGGCCCAGTTTCTGGCTCCTCAGGAAATGAAACATATCATCACCAAATGCCAGGAAGCCGGCAATGATAAGGTAATCCTGTGTGAGCGGGGTAGCAGTTTTGGTTACAACAACCTGGTCGTCGACATGCTGGGCTTTGGCATCATGAAAGCCATGAACGTACCGGTGATGTTCGACGTTACCCACTCCCTGCAGATGCCGGGCGGACGAGCCGATTCCGCCGGTGGCCGCAGGGCCCAGGTCACCGAACTGGCTTTGGCGGGCATGTCCCAGGGTTTGGCCGGCCTGTTCCTGGAAGCCCATCCGGACCCGGACAAAGCCAAGTGCGATGGCCCCTGCGCCCTGCGGCTCAGCCAGTTGGAGCCCTTCCTGCAGCGGGTGAAAGCCGTGGATGATCTGGTAAAAAGTTTTAAGCCTATCGACACCGCCTGATTGGCGGTGTTGGCGTTTTACGCGGATTATGGGAGTGGGCCTTACCGCTCGCTCTGACTCCCGAATTTGAACATGAACCTGGAGACAGAGAAGAATGACCAAGATTGCCAACAT
>JAXHUV010000299.1:0-2509 GCA_034189445.1 Pseudomonadota bacterium | reverse complement strand
ACGGTACGACCGCCTTCGCGAATCGCGAAGCGCAGGCCATCTTCCATGGCGATCGGATTGATCAGGGTAACACTCATCTTCACGTTGTCACCCGGCATAACCATTTCCACGCCTTCCGGCAATTCACAGGAACCGGTTACGTCGGTGGTACGGAAGTAAAACTGCGGACGGTAGCCCTTGAAGAACGGAGTATGACGGCCGCCTTCTTCTTTGGACAGTACGTACACTTCGCACTCAAACTTGGTGTGCGGCTTGATGGTACCCGGCTTACACAGCACCTGACCACGCTCAACGTCGTCACGCTTGGTGCCACGCAGCAGCACACCAACGTTCTCACCGGCACGACCTTCGTCCAGCAACTTGCGGAACATCTCGACGCCGGTGCAGGTGGTCTTGACGGTATCCTTGATGCCGACAATCTCGATTTCCTCACCGACCTTGATCACCCCACGCTCAACACGGCCGGTTACCACAGTACCACGACCAGAGATGGAGAAGACGTCCTCAATCGGCATCAGGAACGGCTGATCGATCGCACGCTCCGGCTCGGGAATGTAATCATCCAGAGCTTCCACCAGCTTCTTGACCGCGGTCGTACCCATCTCGTTGTCATCTTTGCCTTCCAGCGCCATCAGCGCGGAACCAATGATGATCGGCGTGTCGTCACCCGGAAACTCGTACTGGTCCAGAAGCTCACGAACTTCCATCTCGACCAGCTCAAGCAGCTCTTCGTCATCGACCATGTCCGCCTTGTTCAGGAACACAACGATGTAAGGTACGCCAACCTGGCGGGACAGCAGGATGTGCTCACGCGTCTGCGGCATGGGGCCGTCCGCCGCGGAACAAACCAGGATCGCGCCGTCCATCTGCGCCGCACCCGTGATCATGTTCTTCACATAGTCCGCGTGACCCGGGCAGTCTACGTGAGCGTAGTGACGGGTCGGGGAATCATACTCAACGTGCGAGGTTGCGATGGTGATACCACGGGCTTTTTCTTCCGGTGCGTTATCAATCTGGTCAAACGCACTTGCGGTTCCCGTACCCCAAACTTCATGACACACACGGGTCAGGGCAGCAGTCAATGTAGTTTTACCATGGTCAACGTGACCGATGGTGCCTACGTTCAAATGCGGCTTATTACGTTCAAACTTAGACTTAGACATTCGACCAAACTCCCTAATCAACCAGGATCATAACGTTGACCGGATAAATAATGGAGCTCATGGGCGGATTTGAACCGCCGACCTCACCCTTACCAAGGGTGTGCTCTACCAACTGAGCTACATGAGCATTACACAGCAAAATTGGAGCGGGCAGCGGGAATCGAACCCGCGTCATCAGCTTGGAAGGCTGAGGTAATAGCCACTATACGATGCCCGCGAGCAATTTAGTGGTGGAGGGGGCAGGATTCGAACCTGCGAAGGCGATGCCGTCAGATTTACAGTCTGATCCCTTTGGCCACTCGGGAACCCCTCCGAGTCGGACTCATTAATGCGAATCCGTCAAAACTAAAAGTGGAGCTGGCGGACGGAATCGAACCCCCGACCTGCTGATTACAAGTCAGCTGCTCTACCAACTGAGCTACGCCAGCTCACATTCGCCTCGTCAGCGAGGGCGGTATACTACGGACTTTTCTCTGGCGTTGCAACACCTCTACAGGGTCCAATTTCAACGAAATCAAAATTGCTGCCGTAGCCCGCTTTCACCGCCCGAACCAGTTCTCCAGCGAGTTCTGGTTCAGCCTCAAAAGAGAGCGCATAGCTTATCTGATTTCGGGGGAAGTTGGCCAGTACTGCATTAAGATTCTGACGTTTTTTTTCTTCCAGCACAGAAATTGCAGACTCCCGGGATTCGAACAGGCCAAGAGAAATAGCATTGCGGTTTTCGCCTTCGGTAATCAGATAGGAGTCGATTCCCTGCCGCCGAATGTCACGGAACTGGCGCAACGCCACCTCTTCTGGCTGGGGCGGGATAAGTACCCAGTGCAGTGGCGGGAGATCTATCTCAGCCTCTTCAATCCTGAAGCCTGCCTCTTCAGCGAGGGGTTGTTTATCCACAAGCCTGCGGGCGAGCTCCGCGGTTTCTATCCAGCCCAGGCGGGCACAGAAGGTTTCATTTTTTTCCCCCGAGACCAGCTCCTCCGCACCCTCCGGCCCCGCTGATTTCAGGCTGGCGACCCTCGGCAGGCTGCCACTGGCGACATTGACCATTCTGCCTGGCGGCGTAACCAAGTCCGGCAAGTAGTAGACGCCACTAACCAATAGCACCAGCACAAACGCCAACCACCTCATTCCGCCTGGGCCTCGGCATGGATCGCACGCAGGCCCGACAACACCAGGTCAGGGCGATGGATGCCAGGCAGGCCAAGGCCAATAAGCCGATTCGCGTCGCCGCCAGTCACCAGCACATCGGACAGCGACCACCTTCGGGCGTCAGCGATAATGCGTTCAATCATCGCGCCAAAAAGCCAGGCCATCCCATGGTTCACGCACTCTCCGGTAGTTTTGCC
>JAXHUV010000298.1:0-2538 GCA_034189445.1 Pseudomonadota bacterium | reverse complement strand
CCACCATCAGGGCACCCACCAGGCCCGGGCCCGCGGTATAGGCAATGCCCTCAATGTCGGCCCGACATTTTCCGGCATCTGACAGCACCTGATCGCACAGGGGCAGGAGCTTGCGCACGTGGTCCCGGGACGCCAGCTCGGGCACGACACCGCCGTAATCCGCGTGCATGTCGATCTGACTGAACAGGGCATGCCCCAGCAGCCCTGTTTCGGTGTCGTAGAGAGCTACGCCGGTCTCATCACAGGAGGTTTCAATACCCAGAATCAGCATAATGTCGGGCCACATTGGTTGGCGGAAATGAAAACGACGCGCATTCTAGCAGAAACCCGAAACGTACTGCCGGATTCATCGAACAAACATTGACCTTGCCATAAGGCAGGCGCTATCATTGCCGCCCTAAAATATGCACTGGTCGAGTTTTAGCCAATCTGACCAGGGATCGAGAACCGGTCTGGCCATGCCAGGCGGACAAAATTGAAACCGAATCTATCAGGTAGGTGATTTTCGAATGCCAGCTGTTAAAGTGAAAGAGAATGAACCGTTTGACGTAGCACTGCGTCGCTTCAAGCGTTCCTGCGAAAAAGCGGGTGTACTTTCTGAAGTACGTCGTCGTGAGCACTACGAGAAGCCGACCGCTGTTCGTAAGCGCAAAGCAGCCGCCGCCGTTAAGCGCCATCTCAAAAAGCTTCAGCGGGAACAGCGCAAGTTCGAGCGTCTGTACTGAGTTTTACCCGACGCCGCTTGACTGCAAAGCACTGATTGCCTGTACCAGCCGCAGGCTGCACAGAGCGACTCAAAAATGCCGCCGGGGCTTGGCTTCGGCGGCATTTTTAACTATTGACCGACACCGGTGACGGCCTGATGCGGAGCCCCCATGAGCGGACTGATCCCGCAACAGTTTGTTGAAAATCTGCTGGATCGTATCGACCTGGCGGAACTGATCGGTTCACGTATTACGCTCAAGAAAGCCGGAGCCAACTACAAGGCCTGCTGCCCGTTCCACGACGAGAAAACACCCTCGTTCAATGTCCGTCCGGACAAGGGTTTTTATCATTGTTTCGGTTGCGGCGCACATGGCGATGCCATCAGCTTTGTCAGGGAATTTGAAGGCCTGGGCTTTACCGAGGCGGTTGAGGAACTGGCCAGGCGAGCGGGGCTCGAAGTTCCCTATGATAGGGCGGCAAAGCAGGAAATCCAGCAGGCGCGGACACTGACAGACGCCCTGGACTTTGCCAGCCGCTTCTACCAGTCAACCCTGAAAGGCCAGCAAGGCGCCTATGCCCGGGACTACCTGCGGCAACGGGGCCTGAACAACGTCATCATCGAGCAGTATCAGGTAGGCTATGCCCCCTCGACCGGTACCGCACTGTTTGATGCCGCCAGCAAGGATCTGCGGGGCCCGCTGATCGAAACCGGGACGGTGTCGGACAAATACGGCAGGCCCCGAGACCTGTTCCGCAACCGGGTAATCTTCCCGATCCGGAACACCCGGGGTAGAACCGTTGCCTTCGGTGGCCGCACGCTTGGGGACGACAAGGCGAAATACATCAACTCTCCGGAGTCGGATGTATTCCACAAAAGCCGCGAGATCTACGGGCTTTTCGAAGCCAGACAGGCCATCCGTCAGCTCGATAAGCTGCTCGTGGTTGAGGGCTACATGGATGTGATCGCCCTCGCCCAGCATGGCATTCACTATGCGGTTGCGACACTGGGCACGGCGACCAACCACGACAGCCTGGCAGCCCTGTTGAAGCAGGTAAGGCACATCGTGTTCTGCTTTGACGGCGACCAGGCAGGCTTTCGGGCCGCCGACCGGGCCATGGAAAACGCGCTGGAACTGATGGCTGACGGGCTACACCTTCAGTTCCTGATGCTGCCCCAGAGCGAGGACCCGGACACGCTTGTGCGCAAGGAGGGGGCAGAGGCCTTCCAGAAACGCATTGAAGCGGCAACACCTCTGTCACGGTACTTGTTTGACCGGCAGAGCGAAGGGCTGGACCTGCAACTGCCGGAGCACCAGGGCGAACTGCGGGCCAGGGTTGAGCCTCTGCTCAACAAGATGCCCAGAAGCACCCTCCGGGATGCCATGTGGCACGAAATGCTCCGCCTTTGCGGTAGCCGGCACCAGTGGCAGAACCGCCAGCAGGGGCAGAAAGGACGGTGGCGCAGCGAGCGACGGGGCCGGGTTTCCGAAGATCGCATTGATGTGAAGCTCAGCAAGGACAGCATTCTGTGCCTTGCCCTGCTGGAAGCACCGGACCTGGCCACCGAGGTGGCCGAGCTGGCACACAGCTCCCGGCAGTTTAACCAGGCCGAAAATTTTGCCGAGTGGATTCTGGCAAACGACATCCGGGACCGGAAAACACTGGTGCGCACGCTGGCACTGGATGCCGCCGACCGTGATCGGTTTTACCACCTGTTTGACGGGATTGAGCATATTCCGGCAAGAGACAAGACTCTGGCGAACGCGCGCGAGATTCTTGCGCCAGAAAACGAAACCAGAATTGTACAACGAAAACTGGCGATGGTGCGCAGTG
>JAXHUV010000297.1:0-2550 GCA_034189445.1 Pseudomonadota bacterium | reverse complement strand
CCTGTTGCTGGTAACCAGTGAACTGCTGGTTCTGGTGCTGGCTATTGTGCAGGCGGACCGGAGCTGGATTGACTGGAATTACTTTGGCTTGTTGTCTTTGTTCGTGCAGTGGACCACCCTCACCAGTGCCGCCCTGATCTGTCTCCTGCGCGCCAGGCTCGCCCGGATGTCCATCTCCGGTGCCACAACCACCATTGTCGCCATTGTGCTTCTGGATGTGCTGGCGTTCAGCCTGTTTGCCGACAGCCTACTGCACCCCCAGGCCGGCGTGGCGGTCTGGCAGGGCGTGGCCAAGAAAATGCTGCTGGCCCTGCTGATCGTGCTCATGGTGCTGCGCTATTTTTACCTGCAACACCAGTGGCAACAGCAGCGGGAGGCAGAAATGCAGGCGCATCTGGCATCGCTTCAGGCCCGCATACAGCCCCACTTCCTGTTCAACAGCATGAACACCATCGCCAGCCTGATCGCGGTCAACCCGGAACGGGCGGAAGAGGCGGTACTGGACCTGTCGGAACTGTTTCGCGCCAGCCTGCGCACCGGCGATCAACTGATCCCACTGGCCCGGGAGCTGGAATTGTGCCAGCGCTACCTGGCCATCGAAGCGCTGCGCCTCGGCGACCGCCTGAAGCTGGAATGGCAGATTGAAGCGGGCCTTGAGCAACAGGCTATTCCCCCGCTCACGCTGCAACCGTTGGTGGAAAACGCCATCTACCACGGCATTCAGCCCCGCCCGGACGGCGGCATTGTGCGCATTAAAGCCCAGGCCAAAGGCGACTTTGTCTACCTGCTGGTACAGAACCCCAAGCCGGACGAAAACAACCGGCAGCACGACGGCAATCGTATGGCTCTGGCCAACATCCAATCCCGGCTCCGGGCCCTGTTCGGAGAGCCGGCGGTGCTGAAACACAGCCACCAGAACGATGTGTATACCGTTACCCTGAGGCTGCCCCGGCAAAAGGCCGGCGAACAGAAAGCCCGCAAAAAATGAATCCGTGAAAAAGGGAACCGAGACCAGCCATGACTGATACCCGCAGTGTCCTGATCGCCGACGACGAACCCCTGGCCCGGGAACGCATCCGCCGACTGGTTGAGGCGCTCCCGGGGTATCGGGTCTGCGGCGAGGCTGCAGACGGCGACAGCTCCCTGAAGCAGGTGGCGGGACTGGAGCCGGACATCCTGCTGCTGGATATTCGCATGCCGGGCATGGACGGCATGGAGGCCGCCAGCCGCCTGAGCCAGTTGGCCAATCCGCCGGCCCTGATTTTCTGCACCGCCTACGACCATTACGCCATCCAGGCGTTCGACGTTCAGGCCATTGCCTATCTGCTCAAACCGGTTCGCAAGGAGGCCTTGGCGGATGCCCTGGCGCGGGCCGGCAGGGTCAACCGGGTACAGCTGCAAGCTCTGAACGGACAGACCGGTCAGAGCCAGGAACAGCTGGCGGTGCGAACCCATCGCGGCACCGAGCTGATTGATCTGTCGGAAATCCTCTACTGTGAGGCGGATCAGAAATACGTCACCATCCATCACACCCGGGGTGAGACCCTGTGTGATTATACCCTGAAGGAGCTGGAAAACAGTTACCCGGGCGCCCTGCTGCGGATCCATCGGAACACCCTGGTGGGTGTGCGCTTTATCCATGGGCTGAAACGGACGCCGGATGGCCACAACCGGGCCGTGCTGAGGGATGGTCGAGGCGAGCTTCCGGCCAGTCGCCGCCATGCCGGCAACCTGCGCCAGTGGCTACAGGAGCACCAGCCGGGCTGAACCGTCACCGTCCCCTTAAATAAGGGTTAGCCACAAAAAGGTAGCCACGGGACTTTTCTGCCGTCACAGAGTAACCTTGGCGGACATTTTCCGAACCGACAGCGAGTATCATGTCCAAACGCACCCTTCGCATTGCAACCCGCGGCAGCGCACTGGCGTTGTGGCAGGCAGAATTCATCAAGGCCGAACTGGAAAGGCGGCACGACAACATCACCGTGGAGCTGGTCAAGATCAAGACTCAGGGCGACAAGATTCTGGACGTGCCCCTGGCCAAAATCGGCGGCAAGGGCCTGTTCGTCAAGGAACTGGAAGAAGCCATGCTGGACGGCCGGGCCGATCTGGCCGTGCACTCCATGAAAGACGTGCCCATGGAATTCCCGGAAGGACTGGGGCTGGTGGCGATCTGCGAGCGGGAAGACCCCACCGACGCCTTTGTCAGCAATCATTATGACAACGTTGACGCCCTGCCGCAGGGTGCCGTGGTAGGCACCGCGAGTCTGCGCCGGGAGGCTCAGCTGCGGGCCTACCGCCCGGACCTGCAGATTCGTGTGCTGCGCGGCAACGTTAACACCCGGCTGGCCAAGCTCGATGCCGGCGAATACCATGCCATTGTGCTAGCCAGCTCCGGCCTGAAGCGTCTGGGCTTTCACCAACGCATCCGTTACTGTCTGCCAGACACCATCTCGCTGCCGGCTGTCGGCCAGGGCGCCCTGGGCATTGAGTGTCGGGTGGATGACCACGACCTCCTGGCCCTGCTGGAACCTCTGGACCACAAGGACACCT
>JAXHUV010000296.1:0-2561 GCA_034189445.1 Pseudomonadota bacterium | reverse complement strand
CGGCGGTGATGGCACAGTTCAAGGCCGGCGAACTGGATCTGCTGGTGGCTACCACGGTCATTGAGGTTGGGGTGGACGTTCCCAACGCATCGCTGATTATCATCGAAAATCCGGAACGCCTGGGGCTGGCCCAGTTGCATCAGCTGCGCGGTCGTGTGGGCCGGGGTGAACAGGCCAGTTTTTGTGTGCTGATGTACCACCCGCCGCTGTCCGCCAATGGCAAGGCCCGGCTGCAGGCGCTCAGGGACAGCCAGGATGGTTTCTTTATCGCCGAGAAAGACCTGGAGATACGGGGGCCGGGCGAGGTGTTGGGTACCCGCCAAACCGGCATAATGCAGTTTCGGCTGGCGGACTTTGAGCGTGACAAGGGCTGGATTGAACCCGTTCGGGAAATGGCGCCGGGCCTGATGGCCCACCCGGAGGTTGTCCGGGCCCTGGTGCGCCGATGGCTTGGTGACAGGACGCGTTACGGCGACGTGTAAAGGCGTCCATTTGGCCGCCGAAGGCGCATGAAAACGCGTCGGGAATAGAGTCCGGCCAACACCAGGGTCACTTCTTTGCCCTATACTGAACCTGACAGCCTTAAGTCCGACGGTAACAGCAATATTCGGGAGAAATTTATGGAATTACCTGTCGCAGTTCAGCAGGCTCTGGGCGAGACCGCAGCGGGTGTATCCCTGAGGGATGCGGGCCAGGCGAGCCGGAAAGAACGGTTGCGAATGGTTCTGCTTAGTGATGAGCAAGGGAACCTCCAGGTAATCTGTCGCCGTGACGATCTGATTGACCTGGAACAGCTGAACAAGCAGCTGGGCCGTGACCTGCGCCTGATGAAGTGCCGCGAACAGTCGCGGATTCGGCAAAGGACCGGTCTCAGGGTGCTTCCTGCATTGCCGTCACTGACAGGCTGGCCAACCGTGGTAGACGAGCGCGTGGATGACCTGCCCGCCGTCGCCCTGGAACTGGCTGAGCAGAATCTGGCGATGGTCATGCCCGCTGAGGACTTCCTGGCCCTCACCGCCAAGGCCGACAGGCGCTCCTTCACCGTTGCCCCCCAAGCCATTAACGTGAATCTTGATGACCGCGGCAAGGACCGGGATCAGTTCCATTCCGCCATCAAGAAATTCACCAGCCTGAGAATACAGCAACGCCTGGAAGATACCCTGGAGCTGCCGCCCTTGCCGGAAACCGCCCTGAGGATTATCCATCTCCGGGTCAATCCCAGCGCCGTCATGGGCGACCTGGTGGATATTGTCGAGAGCGACCCGAGCCTGGCGGCGCAGGTTGTTAGCTGGGCGTCTTCCTCGTTTTACGCCGCTGCTGGCCAGGTAAAGTCCGTGCACGACGCGGTTTCCCGGGTGTTGGGGTTTGATCTGGTCATGAACCTGGCGATGGGGCTTTCCCTTGGCCGGGCACTCAGACAGCCCCAGGACCACCCGGACGGCTACGTGGATTACTGGCAGCAGGCAATCTGGCAGGCCCAGTCAGCCGGCATTCTGGCCAGCATGATGCCCCGTGGCCAGCGGCCCGTGTTCGGTCTTGCCTATCTTGGCGGCCTGCTCCACAACTTTGGTCATCTGATTCTGGCCCAGGTGTTCCCTCCCCATTTCAAGCTGGTTTGCCGTTCCCTGGAAGTGAATCCTGATATCGATTCCTCGGCCACCGAGCACTATCTGCTTGGAATCACCCGGGAACAGATCGCTGCCCAGTTGATGGAGAACTGGGGTATGCCGGACGAGGTCACCCTGGCCATTCGCTATCAGAAGAACCCGGCTTATGATGGCAGCCACAGCGTCTATGCCCGGTTGCTATGGCTCGGCCGCCAGCTGTTAACCGCCAGGGGCGTGGCTCTGGGAGCGGGGGAGGAAATCAGCCAGGAATTTTACGACCACCTGGGGCTCAATCGGAAACAGGTTGAAGAGCATTTTGACGAGCTGGTGGAAAGCAAGGACAGCGTCATGGCCATGGCCGGAATGATGAGACAGTAGCGCCAGGTAGCTGTCCCGGAAATCAACTGCAGTAAGCGCGAGGCCGTCGGCATTAGTTCGAAAAAGAATGGTGTCGGATGGCCGTTGCCGCCCGGCGAATTGCATCGGCGTGCTCCTGCTCAACCTTAAACCGCTCCTTGTCCATTTTTTCCACGAACTTCGTTTCCGTTGCCTGCCGCGCCCGGTGTGTGGGCATGTGCTGCAATTGGTCATGCACCTCCTGGAAGACCCTGAAAGGCGATTGCTCCAGTAACTCCGGAGCAATGTGGTCCAGCAGGCCCTTGAGCCTCAGACAGGCCTCTGAGTACTCGATCTGATCCTCTTCAACCGCCATCGCAATGACATGGACACTGCGGATCATGTCTTTGCGGCGGTTCGCCTGGAACTCCTCGGCTTTGGCCTGGCGTTTGCGATTTTCCGAAAGCAATCCCGTCTGGCGCCAGATAAACACCGCCGTAACTATTCAGCTGCCCCTACGTAAAAAGGCCGGTTAATCACCTTCCGGTGCCACCATGAAAGCCGGCTCACGCCCTGTAAACAGCTGTGTCAATACCTCCGAGGCACTCAGGTTTTGCT
>JAXHUV010000295.1:0-2577 GCA_034189445.1 Pseudomonadota bacterium | reverse complement strand
AACAAGAAAAGGAAGAGAAACCATGAGTCAGAAATTTAATATTCATGCGGCGCTGGCAGCCGGCTTTACCGCCCTGACCCTGTCGACGGTCATTCACGCCGCCGGCCCGAAAAAACTGGATGTGGCCAATACTTTCAACACCAATATCTTCATTGGTGAGGGGCGGTCCGCTTCGCGGAGGAGCTGAAAACCGTGACCGATGGCAATGTCGAGCTGGAGGTCCACAATCCGGGTGATCTGGTCCCCGCATTCGAGGTATTCAACTCGGTGTCATCCGGTGCCATACCTGCCGGCTGGGACTGGATCGGTTACTGGGCCGGCACAGTTCCGGTGACTAACCTCTACGGCGCACTGCCTTTCGGCCCCACCCCGGAGGCGTTCATGTCCTGGATGTGGTCAGGTGAGGGCACCGAACTGCTCCAGAGTGCCTATGATGACTACAACGTGAAGGTGCTGCCTTGCTTTATATCGCCCCAGGAGACCGGTGGCTGGTACAACAAGGAAATCAACAGTATCAAGGACTTTCAGGGCCTGCGTATCCGGATCTCCGGCCTCGGTGCCAGGGTGCTGAACAAATATGGCGCGTCCACCCAACTGATTCCCGGGGGGGAGATCTACCTGGCCCTGGAGCGGGGTCGTATCGATGCCACCGAGTTCTCGGTGCCCCAGGTGGATCAGCTCATGGGCTTCGAGGAAATCACCAAGTATTACTACTTCCCGGGTTGGCACCAGTCGGCCAGTTGGTTCTCGTTCATCATCAACAAGGATGTCTGGGACGAGTACGACGATGCCACCAAGGCCAAGTTCGAGACCGCCTGCCGTGCCACTCTGCAGTGGTCCATGGCCGAGGCTCCGGCCGAGCAGATGCGGGTCATCGGCAAGCTGAAGGAGAAAGGCATCGAGGTCAAACGCTTCCCGGATGAAGTCATTGCCGAACTGCGTAAGGGCTGGGACGAGGTCCGCACCGAGGAAATGAAGAACAACCCGCGCTTCAAGGAGGCTTACGAGTCCCTGATGGAACATACCCGGTTGGTCAACGACTGGTACGACCTGCAGGCGATCCCCCGGGAGTGAGCCTGTACTGTTCCTGCCGCCGGTGGCGAAAGTCGCCACCGGCTTTCCACTGTCATTCGGGCCTGACGGATACACCTGCAGTATGAATTCCAACACTGGTCATTATTCTGATTCCCTCCCGCCCTGGCGTAACGGACTCGCCAGAATTCTCGCAACAATCGCTGTCCCCCTGATCGCTATTGGCGTCTGGCTTGGCCGGGTGTCGAGCTGGCTTGTGCTGGCCATCATGTTTGTGGTCCTGACCACGGTTGCCATGAATGCTGCGGGGTTGAACGAACTGTTTCGCTGGGATGACAAGGTACTGTTGCTCGGCAACGCCATTACCATCAATTCCGTCACGGAGATGCAATGGCATCTGTTTGGTCTGATGACGCTGATCGGGGGCAGCTATGCCCTCCACTCCGACACCCATGTCCGGGTGGATATCCTGCACCACCGCCTTGGCCCTGCGGGCAGGCACTGGGTTGATATTATCGGCCATCTGGTGTTTCTGATTCCCTTCTGTGTGCTGATTGCCTGGTTATCAAAGCACTTTGTCCAGATGTCCTACCTCTCGGGCGAGCAGTCCAACTACGGCGGGCTTACCGATCGTTATCTGATCAAGGGAGCGTTGCCTGCGGGGCTGGCCCTTCTGGCCATCAGTGCTCTCGGTCAGATTTTCGACCGCCTTGCGAAGATTCTTGATCCTCGCCGAAACCCAGAGGAGCCGCATTATGCTGGATGAATACGGCCTTGCGATTGCCATGGTGGTTGCTCTTTTGCTGGGCATTTTCAGTGGTTATCCCGTGGCCTTCTTATTGGGTGGGCTCGGGATTGTTTTCGCCTTCATTGGGGATATTCCCCTGCCATTTCTGGGCACGGTTTCATCCCGGATCTTCGGGGGGGTGATCGAGAACTGGTTGCTGATTGCCATTCCCCTGTTCGTGTTCATGGGGCTGATGCTGGAAAAATCCGGGGTGGCAAGAAACCTTCTTCTGACTCTGCAGAGACTGTTTGGCCGGGTACGTGGCGGTCTGGCCATTTCGGTGGCTCTGCTGGGTATCGTGATGGCGGCGAGCACCGGTATCATTGGTGCCTCCGTGGTTATGCTCGGCCTGCTTGCCCTGCCGGTAATGACGCGACAGGGTTACAAACCCGAAATCGCCTATGGTGTGGTGGCCGCCTCGGGCACCCTGGGGATCCTGATCCCGCCCTCGATCATGCTGGTGCTGATGGGGTCAATCATGAACCTGTCCGTGGGCGCCCTGTTCAAGGCGGCCCTGATTCCGGGTCTGCTGCTGGGGGGATTATACGCCCTTTATCTTCTGACAATTGCCCACATCAAACCGGAATGGGCGCCCCTGGCGGAAGAAGGGGGCGAAGCGCACCTTACCGAGGCTCATTCCCCCCTGGTAATCGCCCTGTTCAGGGATCTGGCAGGACCGGTGGTTCTGATCGTGGCTGTACTGGGATCCATCATGGCAGGTGTCGCAACGCCGACCGAAGCCGCAGCCATCGGTGCCG
>JAXHUV010000294.1:0-2582 GCA_034189445.1 Pseudomonadota bacterium | reverse complement strand
ACACGGCGGCCGCAATCCTTCAACTCCTCCGCCGGCACCTGCTCAACCTCAACGCCGTAATCCACCAGGTCTTTTTCAAGCTGGACCAGGACATCTTCGTCAAGCACCTTGAAGGCCATGAAGTCGCATCCCGGCTCATCGGCTTCGCGCAGAACCACGGAGAACTTGTCCACTTCGGTCCAGGCCTTCAGATACACCCGGCCCTGGTCATCGCGGTCAGTCTCAATCAGACCGATCAGGTCTTTGTAGTGTTTGAGTGCCTCATCCATATCGAGAACCCGGATCTGAACATGGCCGGGACGCATTATACCTTTTTTCATAACAACTACCTCAACGGTTTCTGCTGTTTAGCTTGAAAGCGACGCCTCAGGACAGAGGCAGACACTCGATGGTCAAATCCGTCAGGGGATAGATACGACAGGCCAGAACCTCCCCTTTTTCAATGGCTTCGGGCGGAGCATGCCGCTTGCTCATCTTGCCACATTCGAAATCCCCTTCGAGCACCTGGATCTTGCAAAATCCGCAACCACCACCACGGCAGCCCACAGGGACACACTTGACACCCAGCTGCTCCATAGCCTTGAGTACGCTCTGGCTTGATTTACAGCGGAACTTCTGCCCACTGCTTTTTTCCGTAACCTGATAATCTTTGTTCATACCTTACCCCAAACATGGCCTTTCAACCAAACCGAAGCAGTGTTCGTGTCTGTTATTGCCCTTGTACTCAATTGTATTATTGGTAAACCAATTACGATATATGCAATACTAAATCTAAGCAACTCTGAGGAGATATACAATGACCAAAAACAAAACCTACATCATCATCGGCGGCGGCCAAGCGGGCGGAGAGGCTGCTATCACGCTACGCGCCGCCGGGTTCGAAGGCCAGATTATTGTAGTCGGCGAAGAGAAACTGGTGCCTTACGAGCGACCACCGCTGTCCAAGACTTATCTTACAGACGAGACGATGGAGCGGGCCGAATTCCGACCGCTTCAGGCGTACCTGGACGCCCGGGCTGACTGCCGCCTGGGCGTACGCGCGACGGGCCTGGACGCTGCACGCAAGTTGCTGACCCTGGAAGACGGCAGCGAATTACACTGGGACAAATTATTGCTCGCCACTGGCGGCACCCCGAGAAAACTTCCCCACGCCAATGGCCCTGTCTACTATCTGCGTACCGAGGAAGATGCGCTGGCACTGCGCGGGGCCATCCGATCAGCTGATCGGGTGGTAGTCGTGGGCGGCGGCGTAATCGGCATGGAGACCGCGGCCAGCGCCCGGCAACTCGGGGCCGAGGTGTTGGTAGTGGAGCCAGCCGACCGAGTGATGGCACGCATGGTCCCGGCCGAAATTTCCAGACTGATCGAGCAGATGCACCGCGACCACCAAGTGGAGTTACGCTTGAACTCCGGCGTCCAGGCGGTCGAAGAAACAGCCGGCGGACGGGCACTGGTGCATCTGGACGACGGCACCCTGGAAGCCGACCTGGTCATCGTTGGTATCGGCATCGAGCCGAACACACAGCTTGCTGTAGAGGCGGGTCTGGAGGTGGACAATGGTATCGTCGTAAACAGCAGTTGTCAGACCTCCCACCCCGACATTTATGCGGCGGGGGACGTAGCCAACACTGAGTTGGCGCGTTACGGACAGCATATTCGGGTTGAATCCTGGCTGAACGCCAGCAAACAGGCCGAGGCCGCCGCCCGGGCCATGTGTGGAGAAGCTGTGGTTTACGACGAACTGCCCTGGTTTTGGAGCGACCAGTACGATGTCAATCTGCAGGTGGCTGGCCTGCCTCACCTGGCCAACGAAACATTATTCCGAGGCGGTCAGGACCTAGCCCAAGGGGTCACTGCAGTTCACCTCAGAGACAATGAATTAATTGCGGTGACCACCTTGAACAACGGCAAGGACATGTCAGCAGCCCGGCGCATGCTGGCCCGTGGTATCACCCCGGATCTCAATGCCCTCTGCGACCCCAGTGTTCCGCTGAAAAAACTGCTGAAGGCAGCTGCAACAGCAACAGCCTAAAACCAAGCCTCTACCCCCCGGCAAGCTGCGACCGCTCGTAACGGCCGGGGGCGGCATTCTGGAGCCAGGATACAGGCTTCACAGTGCTCTTTGTCAGTTACCCGCCGTTAGTTACTGCAGTTACTGCCATAGCCACGAAACTCCTGGCCGCCACAGACTCCCTCAGGACCGGACATTATAGGCTTCGGCTTCGTCCAGAGGCGCCACTTCTTCGGAATGGCTGGCAAACACCATACCGTTTAGCGTCCCACCCGTAAGGTAGACAAGCCGTGCCGGCTCTTGTCGAGCCATTTGGGCATACCGCCCTGGCCCTTGATGCCGCGCTGGAAAGGCACGCCAAGGAAGGCTTGGCGTCTCATGGTTGGGTGCGTAAGGCGGGTTTCAGAGCCTGACTAACACTTTTATCCAGTTCATGTTCATGTGATTTCAAGAATGTTAATTCAAAACAGGGACGGGCTTACTTGCAGCCGAGCGGCATACCGCCATCGATGTTAATGACCGTACCGGTGATGAATTTCCCCTGATCTCTCGACGCCAGCAGCAAATAGGG
>JAXHUV010000293.1:0-2606 GCA_034189445.1 Pseudomonadota bacterium | reverse complement strand
CCTACAGCCGCCCGTTTGTCGTTGATGTAGACCTTGCCTTGCTCGATATAGCGATCAGCCTCCCTGCGGGAGCAGATGCCGCTCTCGCTGATGTATTTGTTGAGCCGGGTGGAAGTGCCAGAGGTCATCGGGTGTCCGGTTGCCAGTGAGAATGTCGGGGATCATATCAGTCTGGCGCGCGGATCTGAAAAAAGGCATGATTCACGGCCCTTGCCTTCTGCTCAGAAGGTCGACAGGCCTGTCGCTTCCATAATCCGGTAGCGCCAGTAACGAAGCTGGGATTCGTCGGCCCAGCGCTCGTAGGGCAGGCTCATCACCGGATCGTCGTCAGGGCCTCTTTGCCACTGCTCGTTAAAGAATCGCCGGGCCCGGTCGGCAACCGGCGACTGCTCCGCCACCGATACCCAGACATCGGTTTCGAGATTCAGATCGTCAAGATTGCGCCGGGTAAAATTGGCCGACCCCAGCAGCAGTTCTGTTGCCCCGCTTTTTTTCTCCAGCATCAGCAGCTTAGTGTGACATTGCTCGCCCAGGGTATGACACCAGCGTACGGGAATGCCGGCACGAACCAGTTCCATGGCGACCTGTCGGTTTGGAATACCGCTCTTTTGATGGCCGAAGGCTTCATTGTTGGCATCCAGCAGAACCCGCAGCGCCACGCCCCGTTTGGCCGCGCCGGTCAGGGCTTCGACAATATCGCGATGGGAGAGGTAGAAGATGGCCAGGTTCAGCTGATCGCCGGCGGAGGCCTCGTGAATCATGGCCAGGGCCTGGTCCCGGATGGTTGATTCGGTCAGCATCGCCACCCTGGGCGTTTCAGGTCTGTCGGGTTCCGCCGTGGCTTCGGAAGCCTCGCTGATCCGTTCATCGATTAGCCTGGTGTCCGCTTCAGACAGGGCGAGAATGGCCCGCTCGCTTTTCAGCAGATCAATCACCGCAGGCCCCTTGAAACTCAGCCCCAGGTTGCCGTGTCGGCTGCTGCCGTCGTGGGGGTTGGCCGAGGTAACAACGGCTCTCAGGGAGCCCGACTCGTCGGTGACCACAACCTTGCGATGGTTGGCCTTGAAATTCAGCAAAGCGAGATAGCTTCGAACGGTAACAGGCCTGGTGCCCAGGGCATTGTCCAGCCACCCGCCGTCCGGGTTGTTCCCGAACCACTGGCAACACAGCCGCCAGATCGCAGACCAGGCCGGGTTGCTGTCCCTGAGCGGACGAAGCGCGGTCTCCACAACCGGAATGCCGCCATGGCGCAGGGCTTCAAACCAGGGCGAGGTCGTGCCGCCATACATAGTGTTCAGAGGGTCGGAGATCACCGTAATGGATATCGCCGGTTTCTCCGCTTTCCGGGCCAGCAGGGCCTCGGTCAGTTGCCGGGCCAATGGCCGGTGGGCCACATCCTCCGGCCCGGAGCTGTTGAACAGAAACATGTCGATGAGAATGAACTCGTCCGCCTGTCCGATAAGCCGGAACACCTCGTCGAAGATTTCATGGTCTTTCTGTTCGCGGCCATCCTGATAGTGGCGGGTAACATCGGTCAGCAGGACCGGTTCCTCCAGCGGCACTGCGGTACCCCGATAACCGATACCCGGCGGCAGAGGCTTTTGGGTATGGTAAAGGCCGATGCCGGCCAGAGTGAGCAACAGCAGAAGAACAAGTAACTTCAGTGTCATGTGTGTATTTTCATCATCTTACTGGTCTGGCAGCTCTGCGTTGTGGAATACGTTCTGCACATCGTCCAGTTCGTTCAGCATGTCCAGGAATTTCTCGAACATGGGGATGTCGTCACCTTCCACCAGCGTGGTGGTTTTGGGCAGGAACTGGATTTCATCCACGTCAAAGTCGATGTCTTCAAATGCATCCACCAGAGCCTGACGGGCCTTGGCGTATTCGGTGTTGGGTGTAAACACGGTAATCAGGCCATCTTCTTTCTCGATGTCGGTGACATCGACATCCGCTTCCATCAGCGCTTCCAGTACGGCTTCTTCATCATCGCCCTTGAACGCGAAAATAGCGCTGTGGTCGAACATGTGAGACACGGCACCCGGTGTGCCGATCTTGCATTTGGTCTTGGTAAATGCCAGGCGCACGTCGCCGAAGGTGCGGTTCGGGTTATCGGTCAGGCAGTCCACGATCACCATGCAGTTGCCCGGCCCGTAGCCTTCATAGCGGGCCGCCGCATAGTCTTCGCCCGCGCCACCCTTGGCCTTGTCAATAGCCTTATCGATCACGTGGGAGGGCACCTGGTCTTTCTTCGCCCGCTCGATCAGTCCGCGCAGGGACAGGTTGGCCTGAGGATCAGGGCCTCCGGACTTGGCGCTCATGTAGATCTCGCGACCGTACTTGCTGTAGACCTTGGTTTTTGCCGCAGCCGTCTTGGCCATGGATTCTTTGCGGTTCTGGTAGGCTCTGCCCATCTGCGCTGCCTCTTGGTTCTCTGTTTAAAAGGCCGGATTTTACTCAACATTGCTGGTTTGGGACAGGCTTTTCTAGCAGCCTGTCGGACTTAAGGCTAATCTACTGCGCCGGTGGGGCAAACGGCTCATATTTCCCGGCTTTTTCGTTGCATAGAACCACTATGCGCCTCAAAATCCAGAAAATCTGCGCTC
>JAXHUV010000292.1:0-2643 GCA_034189445.1 Pseudomonadota bacterium | reverse complement strand
CGACGACTTTGGGCTTCTTCGACTGCTGGCGCCGAATATTCGTGGCAGGGTCGAGTTCAACCCTGAGGAACACTCCGGAGAGCGCTCATTAAGTCTCGAAAAACTCTTACACTCTGACAATCCCGCCCTGTTCGACGAACTGGTGTCGCGTTTTGCGCTGCGATCCGCATTGAGCGGTGTGCAGCCCAAAGTCCTCGCGACACTGGAAAACAAAGCGACACTTCGCCTTGAAGACTACATTGTTAAGGCCTGGGGCCCGGATTATCCAGAGCTCGCTCTCAACGAATATTGCTGCATGATGGCCTGCCGTAACGCCGGCATTCCCGTCCCGGAATTCTATCTATCGGATGACGAGTCTTTGTTCATCATGAAGCGGTTCGATCTGAAAGACAGTGGTGAGGCCCTTGGCTTTGAGGACATGTGTGTGCTTCAGGCAAAACAGCGGGAAGAAAAGTACACCGGCAGCTACGAGCAAATCGCCAAAACCATCAAAACCTTTGTCAGCAAGGAAAACAAGGCCGCTTCCCTCGAACAGTTTTTCAAGATGATGATCCTGAACAACCTGCTCCAAAATGGCGACGCCCACCTGAAGAACTTCGGCCTGATCTACGACAACATCGACTCCATCAGGCTGGCTCCGGCTTACGACGTTGTGTGTACCACGGCTTACATCCGGCAGGATATCTCGGCCCTCACCCTTATGGGCAGCAAGAAATGGTGGCCCAGAAAACATCTGGAACAGTTTGGGGTTCGGGTCTGTGATTTGAGTGCGGCGAAAACGAAAGAATTGTACGAAGAATGCCTGAGGGCAATTGAGAAGGTTCAGCTCTACATCGAAGAACGGCTTTCACGGGAACCAGCCGGAGCGAAAGCAGACCTGCTGAATCACCTCCATAATCTCATTGCCAACGAAACAGTGACATCGAACCCCGCCCGTCGGTGACTTCGATACCTTCAGCTTCAAGCCGGCTTACCTGCTCCTGATGTTTTTCTGACCCCCTTTTCATTTCGCGGCGCCAGGGCATCCAACCGCTTCCCGTGGCGGATCATCCACATCGCCAGCAGAACCGCCGGTACGCCCATCGCGGCTGAGACCAGGAAAAATTCCGCGTAGCCAAACCCGGCCACCACAATGCCGGAGAAGCCGCCGAGAAACTTGCCCGGCAGGGTCATCAGGGAACTGAACAGCGCGTACTGGGTGGCGGTGAATGAGGCGCTGGTCATGCTCGAGAGCCAGGCAATCAGGGCCACATTGGCGATGCCGCCGCTCAGGTTGTCGGCGCTGACCACTGCCGCCAGCGTCCCGAGATTGGGCGGATACTGGGCCAGCAGAACAAACAGGAGGTTGGTGGCTGCGGTCATGATGGCGCCCAGCAGAAGGATGCGCCGCACGCCGTAACGTACCACCATCACGCCACCAAGAAGCGAACCGGCGATGGTCATAAAAAAGCCAAAGACCTTGGTCACATCGGCCACTTCGGTTTTACTGAACCCCATGAAATCCAGGTAGAACGGATTCGCCATCACCCCCATGGCGATGTCCGCAATCCGATAAACCGCCACCATCAGCAGGATGGCGATGGCCAGTTCTTTGTAACGGCGGAAGAAATCCAGAAACGGCCCGGCCACAGCCGCGTAAAACCAGCCAACCAGCCTCGCCAGCCGGGGGTTGAGGTGTGTGCGCTTGCTGGCCTCCAGCTCAATCCTGTGGGCGATATCCTGGGCCGCCGCGAAATGATTTACCCGGGGTTCACGCACAATCAGAACCGTCAGCGCGCCAACGCCGACAAGAGCCGCCATCACCTCATAGGACACCCGCCAGGACCAGAATTCCGCCAGATACAGGGCGCCGGCACCGGCCACCAGCAGAGCCAGCCGATAACCGAAAATATAGGTCGCAGCCAGAGCCGCCTGCAGCCGCTCGCCGGCAATCTCGATGCGGTAGGCATCAATGGCCACATCCTGGGTGGCTGAGGAAAAGGCCACCATCAGCCCGCAAAGAGCCATTGTTTCAGGAGCTGCCGTGGCATCCACATGGGCCATCAGGTACAGCCCCGTGGCGATACCCGCCTGTGCGAGGATAATCCAGCTCCGCCGCTTGCCCAGTAACCGGTCCAGCAACGGCAATTTCAGGCGGTCCACCACCGGGGCCCAGAACACCTTGATGGAGTAGGTAATCCCGAGCCAGCTGAAGAAGCCGATGGTGGCCGTTTCCACCCCCACATCCGCCAGCCGGGCATTGAGAGTGGAAAACACCAGCAGGAAGGGCAGACCGGCGGAAAAGCCCAGAAACAGCAGGGCAATCACCTGCCAGCGGGTGTAGGTGTAAAGCGTATCCCGAATCAGGGAAAGGCGAAGGCCTGTGTGGATAACGAAGCCTCCGGGTCAGTCTCGGAAGTTGTTGAACTGCAAAGGGATGTCCAGATCAGCTTCACGGAGCATCGCCATGGCAGCCTGCAGATCGTCGCGCTTCTTGCCGGTCACGCGTACTTTATCGCCCTGAATGCTGGCCTGGACCTTCATTTTCTGGTCCTTGATCATCTTCACGATCTTCTTCGCCATATCGGTTTCGATGCCCTGCTTCAGCAGCAGATGCTGTTTGACCAGTTTGCCGGACTTGCTTTCACCGTCCTCGGACAGGGC
>JAXHUV010000291.1:0-2654 GCA_034189445.1 Pseudomonadota bacterium | reverse complement strand
GAAATATGCACAAGGCCGTCCTGGTGTACACCAATATCCACGAACGCGCCGAAATTGGTCACATTGGTCACCGACCCTTCCAGCACCATGCCGGGCTTGAGATCACCGAGGGTTTCCACACCCTCCTCAAAGCTGGCGAACCGGAATTCAGGGCGCGGATCCCGGCCTGGCTTCTCCAGTTCCGAGATAATGTCTTTAATAGTCGGCAAACCGAACTGTTCTGTTACGTAATCCTGGGGATTCAGACCACGCAGGAAGGCGGAATCGCCGATGATCTCGTCTACCTTGCGGCTATTTTGCCTGGCGATGGCCTCGACCACGCCATAGGCTTCCGGGTGAACGGACGAACGGTCCAGGGGATTCTCGCCGCCAGCAATACGCAAAAACCCCGCTGCCTGCTCGAAAGTGCGGTCACCAAGCCGGGTAACCTTGAGCAGCTGTTTCCGGTTCCGGAACATGCCGTTCTGGTTGCGGAATTCGATAATGTTCTGGGCAATGCTCTGGTTCAGGCCGGAGACCCTGGCCAGCAAGGGCGCTGAAGCGGTATTCAGGTCCACACCCACGCCGTTCACACAATCTTCCACCACGGCACCCAGGCTGCGTGCAAGCTGCACCTGGGAGACATCGTGCTGGTACTGTCCTACCCCGATGGATTTCGGTTCGATCTTAACCAGCTCCGCCAGCGGATCCTGCAGCCGGCGTGCGATAGACACCGCGCCACGAATGGTGACATCCAGGTCCGGCAGTTCTTTCGATGCGAATTCCGAGGCCGAGTAGATGGAGGCCCCGGATTCACTGACGACAACCCGGGCCAGCTTCAGTTCGGGATAACGCTTGCCGAGTTCGGCTACCAGTTTCTCGGTCTCCCGGGAGGCGGTGCCGTTGCCAATGGCTACCAGCTCGATTTTGTATTCCCGACACCAGGCCGCCAGTTGCTCGATGGCCCGATCCCACTGTTTCCGGGGTGCGTGAGGAAAAATAGCACCGTGGCCAACCACCTGACCAGTACCATCAATGATCGCCACTTTCACCCCGGTGCGCAGCCCGGGATCCAGACCCAGGGCCGGGCGCGGGCCGGCCGGCGCCAATAGCAAAAGATCCTTGAGGTTGGCGGCGAAGACGTTGATGGCTTCGGTTTCGGCCGCCTCGCGCACCTGCGCCATGAGGTCGGTTTCAATCTGGGTGGAAAGTTTCACCCGCCAGGTCCAGCGCACCACTTCCGACAGCCATTTGTCAGCGGCACGGCCCTTGTCCCGGATATCCCAGCGAGCGGCAATACGCTGCTCCGCCGGATGTGGCGCGCGGCGGCCGTCATCGGCATCGCCGACCACAATGGTATAGCCGAGAACGCCCTCGTTCCGGCCCCGCAGGATGGCCAGGGCACGATGGGACGGGAGCTTTTTCAGGGGCTCAACGTGGTCGAAATAATCCCGGAACTTGGCGCCTTCGTTTTCCTTGCCTTCCACCACGGTGACCTTCAGCTGGCCTTCCCGCCAGATGAAGTCCCGCAGGCTGCCCAGCAGTTCGGCGTCCTCGGCAAAACGCTCCATCAGTATGTACCGGGCGCCATCCAGGGCAGCCTTGTTATCTTCCACGCCCGCGTCTTTGTTCAGGTAGCCCCGGGCCGTCGTTTCAGGATCCAGAGTCGGATCGTCGTAGAGCGCGTCAGCCAGCGGCTCCAGACCCGCCTCCCGGGCAATCCGGGCCTTGGTCCGGCGCTTGGGCTTGTAGGGCAGGTAAAGATCTTCCAGATGGTTCTTGGTGTCGGCGTCCTGGATTGTCGCCTTGAGCTCGTCGGTCAACTTGCCCTGCTCCTCGATACTCTTGAGGATGGTGGCACGACGGTCTTCCAGTTCCCGCAAATAGCGCAGACGTTCTTCCAGGTTCCTCAGCTGGCTGTCGTCCAGCGAACCTGTGACTTCTTTCCGGTAACGGGCGATAAACGGAACAGTCGCGCCCTCGTCGAGCAGGGCGACGGTGGCATTAACCTGTTGCTCGCGGACGCCGAGCTCGTCGGCGATACGCCTGGAGATACTGTTCATGCAACCTCTGCTTGATGCTTTGCCAATAAACCAGCAAAGGTACAGCGGCTTACTGCTGCAGGCAAGCGGCCTGACCCCGCTTGTTCAGGAATTGCACAAGATCGGCCCAGGGCATGGGGCGGGCGTAATAATAACCCTGGATTTCATCGCAATGCTGTTGGCGCAGAAACTCCAGCTGGCCTTCGGTTTCCACGCCTTCGGCCACCACGCTGATCTGCAGGCTGTGGGCCAGGCTGATAATGGCCCGGATGATGTGCTCCGCGTCGACCGAGTGACCGAGCTCCTGCACGAAGGACTTGTCGATTTTCACCAGCGAGATGGGCAGATGCTGAAGATTACTCAGGGAGGAGAAACCGGTACCGAAATCATCGAGGGCAAAGCTGATACCCAGCTGGCTCAGCTCCCGCAGGCAACGCTGGGCGTACTCGGGATCGTGCATCATAGCGCTTTCCGTGAGTTCCAGCTCCAGCAGGCTGGTATCTACGTTGGCGTTGAAGATGATGCGGAAAATAGTCTCGGTCATCTTGCGGTCGTGGAACTGCCTGAACGAAAGGTTGACGGCAAACACCAACCCCGGGAACCCCAGCTCGGCAGACTCCTGCAGGCGTTTAC
>JAXHUV010000290.1:0-2670 GCA_034189445.1 Pseudomonadota bacterium | reverse complement strand
GCCTGCTCAGGTCGTCGGGGCTTGTGGGGATTATGACCATGCTGTCACGGGTGCTGGGGCTGGTCCGGGATATGGTCATCGCCCGCTATTTCGGTGCCGGTGCCGGGGCGGATGCCTTTTTCGTTGCTTTCAAAATCCCGAATTTCCTGCGCCGGCTGTTTGCCGAGGGCGCCTTTTCCCAAGCCTTTGTGCCGGTCTTGTCATCCTACCGGGAAAATCAGTCACTCCCGGACGTTCAGCGGCTGGTCAATGCCGTGGCTGGCTCCCTCGGTCTGGTATTGTTGGGCGTTACCCTGGTGGCCATTCTCGGAGCGCCGGTACTGACAGCGGTGTTTGCACCGGGCTTTCTGGGTGATGATGTTAAATTTGCACTGACCAGCGACATGTTGCGCATCACCTTTCCCTATCTGTTGCTGATTTCTCTGACCGCCTTCGCGGGCGGCATCCTCAATAGTTACGATCGCTTCGCTGTGCCGGCGTTTACCCCGGTTCTTCTGAATCTGGCGATGATTGCGGCAGCCATCTGGTTAACGCCGCTTATGGATGAGCCGGTGATGGCGCTGGCCTGGGGCGTCTTTATTGCCGGGGCTTTGCAGTTGTTTTTCCAGTTGCCTTTTCTGATGCGCCTGGGCCTGTTGCCGAGGCCGAGAGTGGATTATCGCCACGAGGGCGTCAGCCGGATTCTCAAGTTGATGGCGCCCGCCCTGTTCGGGGTGTCGGTAAGCCAGATCAACCTGTTGTTCGATACGGTTCTGGCGTCTTTTCTCCAGACCGGCAGCGTTTCCTGGCTGTACTACTCCGATCGGCTTTCAGAGCTGCCCCTAGGAGTATTCGGCATCGCCATTGCCACGGTGATTCTGCCGAGTCTTTCCCGTAAACACGCAGCGGCGTCAACAGACCAGTTCGCGGCCACCCTGGATTGGGCGGTTCGGGCGGTTCTGTTGATTGGCCTGCCGGCAGCCGTGGCGCTGGCACTGCTGGCCGAACCGTTGATTGCCACCCTGTTCCATTACGGTGAGGTGACCGACCGGGATGTGGCCATGTCGGCCCAGAGCCTGCGGGCCTATTCCGCCGGATTGCTGGCGTTCATGCTGATCAAGGTGCTGGCGCCAGGGTTTTTCGCCAGGGAGGACACCAAAACACCAGTCAAGATCGGCATCATTGCCATGGTGGCAAACATGGTGTTCAACCTGATTCTGATCTTTCCGCTGGCTCACGCCGGTCTCGCGCTGGCCACCTCCCTGTCGGCCTGGCTGAATGGCTTGCTGCTTTGGCGGGGTCTGCGCAAGGAAGGTGCCTGGCAAAGCCAGCCCGGCTGGCCCCGCTTTCTGCTTCAGCTGCTGTTTGCCAACAGCGCCCTGGCGGCCCTCATTATCTGGCTCAAGGTACCGGTGCCGGTGTGGCTGGCAAGCGGCGGTTATCAGCGGGCGGCGGATATGGCGTTGCTGGTGGGGGCGGGCGTAGCCGTTTACTTCGTTGCTCTGGCGCTGACCGGGGTTCGGGTAAGGCATTTCCGCCACAGGTAAGGTATAATCGCGCGTTTTCTCACCAGCGTTGCAGTAAAAGTGGGCACGCTGAAAGCCAGCTGGCAATTGAAGGTTCGCATTGCATGCGTCTGATCCGGGGCCTGACTAACCTGAAACTGCTTTCCCGCCGGGAGGATTCACCGATCGCCAACGGGTGTGTCGCCACCATCGGTAATTTCGACGGTGTGCACCTGGGCCACAAGACCATTATCGATCAGGTCCGAAGCAAGGCTGAAGCTCTGGGCGTGCCCTCCGTGGTGATGATTTTCGAGCCCCAGCCCCGGGAATTTTTCCAGGGTCGCGAGGCTCCACCGCGCTTGATGAGTTTCCGGCAGAAGTTTGAAGAGCTGCTGGCCGAGGGTGTCGACATGGTTCTGTGCCTACGTTTTAACCAGGCCTTTCGCCGCTATTCGGCCATGGGCTTTATCGAAGACATCCTGGTTGAAGGGCTGGCCGTCCGGCACCTGGTAGTGGGTGATGATTTCCGGTTTGGCTGTGATCGGGCCGGCGATTTTACCTTGCTTGAGCAGATCGGGCCGAAGGCCGGCTTCACGGTCGAGAATACCCGTACCGTCACCGTCAACGGCGAGCGGGTTAGCAGTACCCGTGTACGGGAACTGCTCACGGTGAACGGACTGGAGCAGGCAGAAACTCTGCTTGGGCATCCGTACCGGATCCGGGGCAGGGTGGTATATGGCAGGCAGCTGGGCCGCCAGATTGGTGCGCCAACGGCCAACATCGTGCTGCACCGGGCACCGGCTCTGTGTGGTGTCTATGTGGTTACCGCCACGCTGGATGATGGGGCCAGGTACGATGGCGTTGCCAATATCGGTATACGACCGACCGTGGAGGGCAAACAGCCGTCTCTGGAAGTGCACCTGTTTGACTTTGCTGGCACACTTTATGGCCAGCATCTGGAAGTAATATTCCGCCACGGTCTTCGGGACGAAGAAAAATTCGGTTCCGTGGATGAGCTGAAAGAACAGATTGCCCGGGATTTCGAACATGCCCGAGCGTGGATTGCCGAAAACGGCTCCGTGAAAAGTACTAATTGAAACGCCCGGCTGCACCCCAACGAATAAAAGACTGACCGACACTGACCAAGCCAACACTGACCAAAAGAGTACGCACACAAACCATGAGC
>JAXHUV010000029.1:12308-17167 GCA_034189445.1 Pseudomonadota bacterium | reverse complement strand
TGTAACCGCCACGGATTCAATATCGCTCGCAGATTCGGCCTTCGGCAACATAATCCCGCCGACACCTGTGTGGCGTTGACAAAGTGACAGATCTGCCTCGAACTCGGGAGTGCCCCTGGCGTTAATGCGAACATATATGGGAGGGCCTTCATGGGTTTCCAGAAATTCGTCAAGCGCATCCCGGGCCGATGCCTTGGCATCGACCGCTACCGCATCCTCCAAATCAACAATCACCGCGCCTGCTCCACTGGCCATCGCCTTGGCAATTCGTTCAGGTCTTGAGGCCGGAACAAATAACAGGGTCTTCAATTGTCCGCCGTTCATGGCGCCGTTCATGGCACTTCCTTCTTATTGTCAACTTGTCAGTGAGGTTACAGCACGCCGTTTTTGTACAGAACCCAGCCGTTCCACCTTGATAGTCCGGGCACCCTGCCCGGCAAGCCGCCAGGCACACAATGGAGCAGCGACTGCCCGCTCCAACCTAACGCCGGTGATGCCCTCCAGAGGAAGGCGGCTGTTCGTAGAGGCCACACACTTTCCTTCTGGTGTTCGGTTTTCAGAATGACCGTGGAAGTTCAAGAAGATGCTCCGCCACGTAGGCGAGAATCAGGTTTGTCGAGATAGGGGCCACCTGATACAAGCGAGTTTCCCGGAACTTGCGCTCAACGTCGTATTCGTTGGCAAAACCGAAGCCACCGTGGGTCTGCAAACATACATTGGCCGCCTCCCAGGACGATTCTGCCGCCAGGTATTTCGCCATGTTTGCACTGGCACCGGCATTAAGGCCCCTGTCGTATTCTTCGCAGGCTCGCCAGCGCATCAGGTCAGCGGCCTCAACATTAATATGGGCCTTGGCAATCGGGAACTGGACACCCTGGTTCTTGCCGATCGGACGGCCGAACACTTCCCGGTCACAGGCGTACTTACGCGCCTTCTCGATAAACCAGCGACCGTCACCGATGCACTCAGCGGCAATCAGCGCTCGTTCAGCATTGAGGCCATCCAGGATATAACGGAAACCTTTCCCCTCTTCACCAATCAGGTTGGCAGCGGGGATTTCCAGGTTGTCGAAAAACAGTTCGTTGGTCTCATGGTTCACCATATTGGCGATAGGCTGAACAGTCAGGCCGTTACCAATGGCCTGACGCAGATCGACGATAAAAATCGACATGCCCTCTGATTTGCGCTTTACTTCCGCCAGCGGTGTGGTACGTGCCAAGAGAATCATCAGGTCTGAATGCTGGATACGTGAGATCCACACCTTTTGGCCATTCACCACATAGTTCTCGCCTTGACGGACTGCCGTGGTCTTGATTTTGGTGGTATCCGTTCCTGTGGTTGGCTCAGTCACCCCCATGGACTGAAGCCGCAACTCGCCGGCCGCGATCCTGGGCAGATACTTTTGTTTTTGCTCATCGCTACCGTGACGCAACAGGGTGAACATGTTGTACATCTGGCCATGCACGGTTCCGGAATTCCCTCCGGCACGATTGACCTCTTCCAGAATCACCGAAGCTTCGGATACTCCGAGCCCGGAACCACCGTATTCCTCCGGTATCATCGCCGCCAGCCAGCCTGCCCGGGTCATCGCGTCCACAAACTGTTCAGGAAAGGCCTTTCGTTCATCGACGCCGCGCCAATAGGCCGCATCAAACTCGGTACACAGGCCGCGTACGCCTTCGCGAATGTCTTGGTATTTGTCCACGGGCAAACGGGTCATTTCAGTTTTTCTTCCCAAATTCGAGTTCCGCTTCGTGGGCGGGACCATTTTCATTGACCGCCCAAAGCAAGGCGCTGCCTTCACTATCGATGCGGCCTTCAACTCTGAAGGGCTTGTCTACAGTGAGGGGCCGCATGCCGCGGTAAGATAGTCGCTTGAGCGTTTTATCCGGGTTGGCCTCAACAAAGGCCCGCACCATCAGAGTGGCAATCAGCGGGCCTTGCACGACCAGATCCGGGTAGCCCTCCACCTGAGTGGCGTACGGGTAATCATAGTGAATCCGGTGCCCGTTGAAGGTCACGGCTGAATAGCGGAACAGTAACAAGGACGAAGGCGTAATTCGCTGACTCCAATGTGCCTCCCCCAACGCTTTATCCAGAGACAGGCGCGGAGCCGCAGGCGCCTTGTAAACAATATCCTGCTCCTCACTCAGGCACAGCTCTCCGTTTTGCCAGTACTCGTGTTCAACCGTGACAAAGAGCAGTTTGCCGGACCGACCGTGTTTCTCTTTCGTCGATTGGATTCTGGATTGCCGCTCAGCCGCTCGTCCCAAGCGTAAGGGCCTGTGGAAATGCACACGGCCACCCACCCACATTCGGCTAGCGCCATCGGCCCGAGGGGGCAAAAAGCCCCCGGGTGCAATGTGCCCGTCCGGCCCGGTTCCCGATGGTGGAACCGGAATCTGAAAGAACGCCCAGTGCCATAATGCCGGCAATGCATCACCGTCCCGGGGAAAAGGGCAATCGAGCGTTGCTGCAATCCGTTCGGCATGGGCTGGATCAAGGCGGTCCACACAGGATTCCCGCATGCCGACCCAGGTTTCAGGGGAACACGACATTTCGCTTCCTTGGTCAATTTTTATTCTGAGTTTTGACTATTTACCAGAATAGCCGGCATCTATCCCGGAATCGAATTTGTTTTTGCTCAAGGGTGCGTTCGGTTCCCATGAACACCCCGGTGGTCCAGCGGCCTGCCGGACTATTTGGGCCATGCACGTTGATATCCCCGATCTCTTGTTATTTCCGATCGGAACCAGCAACGATTTTCTGATCAAAGAGTTTTGCAATTTCACCGGAAGACAGCCCCAGCGTATCGGCCAGAATTTCCTCGGTGTGCTGGCCAAGGCGGGGAGCCGGACGCACAGCCTCCCGTTCCACTGAGGTAAACCGCAGAGGATGATCCGGCATCAGATACTTTCCGATACCGGGCTGATCAACCATCTGGAACAGTGGGTTGTCTTCGGAACAGTCAATGTCTTTCTCAACCACTTCCTGAATACTCTGGTATTTACCCCAGCAGGCGCCAGCCTTGTCCAGCTCAGACGCCACCTGCTCGAACCGCCGCTCGGCAAACCAGGGCTGGAAGATTTCCGTAATACCCTCCCGGCCCTGATAACGGTCGCCTTCCTTGCTGAAGTCCAGCCCCATCCGTTGCTGTAGTTCCTCAATCTGATTCTCGGTGCCGGTAACCCTGACCAAAGCACGCCACTGGTTCGGACTGACCCCCACAACCATCACACGTTCCCCATCAAGACATTGGAAATCACGACCGTAGGTGCCAAAGATATAGTTGCCGATAGCTTCACGCCGCTCACCGTTGATCATCATCTCGGCGATATAGCCGAGGTTTCCCAGGGTTGCGAGCGCCACATCCGCCAGCGCAATGCGAACGAGCTGGCCTTCGCCGGTTCGGGTGCGGTGTCGCTCTGCGGCCAGAATACCCAACGCGATTTGCTGCCCCGTAATCACATCCCAGGCAGGCAGCGGGTTATTCAGCGGTGGCACCTCATCAGTCGTGCCAACGCCCGTAATTGAAGGGAAGCCCACCTTACAGTTCACGGTGTAATCAAGGGCGGCCCGACCGTGGCGATCACCGGTCAGATTCAGATAGATCAGATCGTCGCGACGTTCTTTCAGACGCTCATAGGACAACCACCCCCTGGCCGGGAAATTGGTGAGAAACAGGCCGGCATCAGCACCCGGCAGGGTAATTAGCCGGGACAGCAGCTCCTGGCCCTCGGGGCGTCTGAAGTCCACCGCAATGGAGCGCTTGCCTTTGTTAAGGCTATGCCAGTAGAGGCTCTCCCGTTTCGAGGTCACAGGCCAGCGGCGGTAATCGATGCCACCACCGATCGGATCAAACCGGATAACATCCGCGCCAAGCTGGCCCAGCGTCATTCCCCCGGAAGGTGCCGCAACAAATGCGCTGCCCTCAACGACCCGGAGTCCGGATAACAGGTTCTGCATGGGCCAACTTCCTGTGCTTGCGAATTGGTTAGCTGACTTCAGCGTAGCCGTTATTGATCACGACGGTGTCACGTTCAACCACCCGGCAACGGAAGGCCACTTCATTATTGTCATTACGCCAGATCTCGGTACGGATGGTTTCGCCTGGATAGACCGGCGAGGAAAAGCGCAGACGAATCCGGTGAAATCGTGCCGGATCGTAGCCGCAAAGGGTCTTCAGAAGGGCATGGGTGGCCACACCAAAGGTGCACAATCCATGCAGGATGGGCGCCTTGAAACCAGCGGACCTGGCTACGGCAGGTGATACATGCAGAGGGTTGAAGTCACCTGAAAGCCGATAGATCAGGGCTAACATCGGCAAAGTCGGCAGATCACAAACGATATCGCACTCCCGCTCCGGAACCGGGTCTGGTTTTGGGGAAGGCAGGGAGGGCCCGCCAAACCCTCCATCACCCCGGGCCAGACCCGTGGTGATCAGCGTACAAAGGTCCGCACCGGTAGCAACATCCCGAACCGTTCGCTCAGACAGAATCAAGGCGCCTTTGCCCTCGCCCTTATCGATAATGTCATTGAGCCTGGTAGTCGCCTCAACAGTGCCGGCCGGCGGCAAGGGCTTGTGCATGATCATTTCCTGGCCGGCATGCAGAAGCCTGACCCAGTCAATCCCGGTATCCGGCTCTTTGGCCCAGAAGCCCGGATAGGCCAGCACGTTTGCCATGCTCGGCATCGCCTTCAGGCCATCTTCATAGACAAATTTCAGGCAGTCTTCATCGACGGGATCAATCCCCATACCAACACCGAGCGCATACAGGATGGTGTCTTTCTCGGTATAAGTATGCTCGAGGCGCTCAAACTTTCGATTCATCAATTTGTTGTAGTCGATGGCCACCTTG
>JAXHUV010000029.1:0-12208 GCA_034189445.1 Pseudomonadota bacterium | reverse complement strand
GGCTCCTGAGGGGCCGGCACTCAACGGCAGAACCAGAACTTAGAAGGGGTCCCAGCTAAAAACGTCCGCCGAACGGTGGAGTGGGTAGAAATCTGCCTCAAAGGCCGGCAATACACGCTCCAGAACGGTTTCAGGAGTCCAGCCTTCCGAGCTATGGGCAGACCGGAACGGTCGGGGCTGACTGAACAGGAAAATTTCGTTGTTGCGAACTCCGAAGATCTGGCCAGTCACGTGCTTGGCCTGGTCGCTGCAAAGTGAAACGGCAAGCGTCGCGACCTTGTCCGGCGTCATCTGCCGGATCTTGGCAACGCGCGCCTTCTGCTCCTCGCTGTCCGTCGGAATACTGCCAATCAGACGACTCCAGGCGAACGGGGCAATACAGTTGGAGGTGACACCAAAACGCTGCATATCGAGCGCCATGGATTTGGACAGGCCGACAATGCCCATCTTGGCAGCTGAGTAGTTGGCCTGACCAAAGTTCCCAATCAACCCGGAAGTTGATGTCATATTGACGAAGGTACCGCTGCCCTGCTCCCGGAAAAACGGCGCCGCCGCGCGGCTGACATTAAAAGTTCCCTGAAGATGCACAGCCAAAACCGAATTAAAATCCTCTTCAGTCATCTTGTGGAAAATGACATCACGAAGGTTGCCAGCGTTGTTGATCACACCATCAATGCGCCCAAAGGTATCGATCGCGCACTGGATAATTTGCTGGCCGCCTTCCCAGGAGGCAACGCTGTCAAAGTTGGCGGCGGCTTCACCACCGGCTTTGTTGATTTCATCCACCACTTCCCGGGCCGGAGCGAGATCATTGCCGGCGCCATCAGCTCCCCCGCCAATATCGTTAACAACAACCCTGGCGCCTTGCTCCGCCAACATCAGGGCGGTTGCACGACCGATACCACGGCCGGCACCGGTAACGGCGATCACTTTTCCATCCACCAGTTTTTCACTGCTCATGACACCCTCCCAAAGGTCTGTTGTTGCGTATCCTTAATAATGCTGTGTTGCGTCGTCAAGCCCTGGCACTGTTGACAAGATTCCGGGCAATGACCTTAAGGGCCAGGGTTTCCTCCGCGCCCTCGAAAATGGACAACACTCTCGCGTCCACAAAGAAGCGACTCACAGCCGCCTCTTCAGCGTAGCCCATACCGCCATGGATCTGCATGGCCTCGCGAGTAACCCATTCGGCTGCGCGACAGCTAAAGAGCTTCACCAGGCTCGCCTCCATCTGGCCGGCACCCTGATCCATCATTCTCGCGACTTCATAGCTGAACTGCCGGGAAGCGACCAGCGTAGCGAACATCCGGCCAAGCTTGACCTGCGTAAGCTGGTACTGACCAACCGGGTTGCCAAATACTTTCCGTTCCCGGGAATAACTCAGGGCTTTTTCGAATGCGGCCTGCATCACCCCGGTCGCCCGCGCCGCTGTCTGGATCCGCCCACCGGCAAAACCCGCCATGGTGAAATAGAAGCCTTTGCCACGTCCGCTTTCTTCCCCAATCAGGCGATCGGCAGGCACGAAGAAATCCTCAAAGAAAACGTCGTAGGAGTGCATGCCCCGGTAGCCAATGGTGGCAATAGCCTTACCTGAAATGACGCCGCCCTCTTCCTGTTCATGGCGAAATTCATGACCGGCAGCCGCTGGCTTTTCGACGATAAACAGGCTCAACCCCTTGTGGCCGAGAGACCTATCCGGTTCTGTTCGGGCCATTGTCACAAGAAGGCTGGCTTTACCGGCAAAGGTGCACCAGGTTTTGCCGCCATTCAGTAGCCAGCCGCCTTCAACCGGCGTTGCACGCAAGCCAAGGGACGCCACATCAGAACCGAAGTCCGGTTCGGTAATTGCAATGGCACACAGTTTTTCACCCGACGCGATCTGCGGCAGCCAGGTTGCCTGCTGCGCACTCGTACCACCTTGCAACAACGCCTTTGCCGCAATTTCCGGACGCGTGATCAATGATCCGGCCGCACCCAGCGAGGCTTTCGAAAGCTCTTCGGTGACGACGATCATGCCGAGGCTGTCGTCATGATCGTCTGGCTGCAGCCCACCAAAACGCTCGGGGATACTGATTCCGAAGCAGCCAAGTTCCGCGGCTTTGTCGAGAATCGTTTCCGGGATATCCAGATCCTGGCGATGAATCTCTTCCGCCAACGGCGACACTACCTCGGCCCCGAAACGGGCGAACATGTCCCGCACCATCTCCTTTTCTTCGTTCAGAAGCGTTGGCAGATCGGCGTTACCGCGCTCTGCGACCTTCGCACCGACCGACGCCAGAAATTCGGCGCTTGCAAATGCAGTGCGGAGCTCATCCAACCCACTCTTCTGATAAAAACCGGCCAGCTCGCCATAATCAATGCCCAGATCGCCTGCCCGTGCGAGCAGGCGCTTCCAGGTGGAATCCAGGGCTTCCGCAGTGAACGCGAGCGCGGCATCAACCGCCAATTCATCCTGCTTGCCCGCCTCTTCGGCATACCGGCATACCGCTTTCGAGGCAGCCACCTCGGCAGAGCAGAAGGCGAGCTCGTAGCAACTGAGCTGATGTCTATCCAGTAACACGGAGTCCAGTTTGCCATTCACAGAGCAAAAAGCCTTCAGTTTTTTCAGGCCAAATTGCACAAAGTCGAGAAGTTGACCCTGGCAGGTATCGGCCTGCTTCAGGGAGTTCCGCCATTCATGGCTGCCCATCAGATAACCTATTTCAGTGCGTGGTTGATGCGAATCCGGCAGAAAATCGAAAGGCCGCCGGCAACGTGTGCCACCGGTGGCTCTCCCGGCCTATTCGTACCGACCAATGATTGAGATGCTGCAGATGTTCTGATGCGGAAATCCGCCCAGATTGTGATTTAAGGCAATACGTGGGTCTTTAAGCTGACGGTCACCAGCCCTACCGTAAAATTGCAGGTAGTTCTCGTAGATCATTCGCAGACCGGATGCCCCTATCGGATGGCCAAAACACTTGAGACCACCGTCAATCTGGCAGGGAATACGCCCGTCAGCATCAAAATCTCCGTTCAGAACATCCCGGACGGCCTGCCCTTCCCCGGACAACTGCAGATCTTCCATCGTCACCAGTTCGGTGATCGAAAAGCAGTCATGCGCTTCGGTCATGCTGATCTCTTCCCGTGGCTTGCGGATCCCCGCTTCGTCATAGGCACGCTGTGCAGCAATGCGGGTTGTTTTCAGATAAGAGCCATCCCAGGTGTTATAGGTGGCTTCTTCACCGTTGGAGGCTGCCAGCTGCAATGCCTTGACAGACACCAGATCGGTTTTGCCCAGCGCCTTGGCAATTTCCGGCGTACAGACGATGGCACAGGCCGCGCCATCACTCACGCCACAGCAGTCAAACAGCCCGATTGGCTCGGCAATATATGGCGCCTTCATCACCTGCTCTTCAGTGATCTCGCGCTGGAGGTGAGCCTTGGGGTTTTTCGCACCATTTGCGTGGCTCTTGACGGATACGTGGGCCATGGCAAGTTTCAGGTCGCCCTTATCGATACCGTGTTTTGCCCGGTATCCACTGGCCAACTGGGCAAAGGCGCCGGGCGCCGAAAGGTTGGGCCAGAACATATCATTCTCGACACCCCGGGTACGTTGGGGCAACCCGCCATAACCCACGTCCTTGAGTTTTTCGACACCCAATGCAAGCGCAATGTCACAGGCGCCTGAAGCCACGGCATAGACGGCACCACGAAAGGCTTCCGTGCCGGTAGCGCACATATTTTCCACTTTCGTCACCGGGATATTCGGCAGCCGAAGCGCGATCGACAAAGGTATGGCGCTAGGGCCCACGTTGAAGGCATCGATACCGGCACCAAACCAGGCCATCTCGACTCGATCCTTATCGATTCCCGCATCTGCAAGACACTCTTCAAACGCTTCTGACATAAGATCTGCCGGGCTGGCATCCCAACGTTCACCAAACTTGCTGCAGCCCATTCCGAGGATCACTGTTTTATCTTTAATTCCACTAGCCATGGTTAGCGCCCTTTCTTCGCTGCGTGAATCATTTCTGGACCGGAGTCGCCTTCCAGAAATATTTCCGGAAGCCCCGCTGGTTATCGAACTGACGAATGCGGAAATGCACGGATACCTCAACGCCGGTGTCCATAGTTCCAGATTCCACTTCCGTAAAGTCCATCATCAGACGGCCACCACCCTCGAACTCCACCATTCCGAAGTAGGCCGGCGGATTCCAATCAAAGGTCAACCGATCGGCAGTCCAGGTTTTCACCCGCCCCTTCAGGGCAGACATTGGATAGTCATCCTGACTGTCCAGCGCGCCACATTCCGGGTTCACGCAATAGCGATCCCTGGGAATCTGAACAGTGCCACAGTTCCGGCACTTGCCGCCAATGAAACCGGTCAGCAGATCTTTGCGGCGATACATGGCGGCGAGATAGCTCTGCTTGTCCAGCTCACCGCGTTTACCAATATCCCGATCAACCAGATTGTTGAAGCTCAGAAAACGATTGTAGTTGGCATCTTCTCGACGGCGCTCCAGAGCTCCGGAAAAACCAGTCTTCGGTCGCTTTTCAGCAATAGCATCCGTGGCGCGGAACAATAGGGCGTCGGTGCCCTGACCGAAACCCGCGACCAGAATGAGATCGCCGGGCGCCGCGGTTTCCAGAGCCTTGACCAGCAACAGGATGGGGTGGGCGGCACCGGTTACACCGAGGTTCTGGATATGATTGTCGACCACGGCTCCAGGCTTCACGCCCAACTTCCCGGCAATCGCAGCGGGCGTTCTGGCTTGACTCGTCGGGAGAACAAAATAAGTAATATCCGTTGCCTTCACAGCCGTTTTTTCAAGCAGACGGGAAACAGCCTTCGGGACAGCCTTCATGAACCCTTCGTCCCGAATCCAACGCTCCTCCCACTCGTAATCAATGCTGGAATCTTCGCCACGGTAGTGATCCACGAAATCGGTCACGTAGGATTCGCTGCCCAGGTATTCAGCAATAATTGCCTCACTACCAACAGCAACAGCGGCAGCCCCATCCCCCGTTAACATCTCGGCACGGGAACCGCACTTGGTACGCCGGTGCTCCGACGCCACCATCAGAGCGTGCCCGTCGGTCGAGGGATTGCCTTCGAGCAGCGATATCAAAGCCGAGGTGGACACACGTTGAGAGGCCGCCACATCCATGGTGCGGATACCATCGCCAAGATTCAGAGCCTGACTGATCACGACTGAGTTCTGTCGATCCAGAAACGGCAGCGTTGTTGAGGCCAGATAAAGACTGTTAACTGCCCCCCTCCCCAACGATGAAAGACAGTCGAGGCCGGCCTCAACGCCCATGGTGATGGTGTCTTCATCCCAGTTGCAGGTGCTGCGCTCACCTTTGGCCAGGCCCCGTAAGCTCGTGTCAAACCAGTCGTTTGCATCCGCAATTGCTGACTTCAACAGACGGTTTTTCGGAATATAGGCACCGTACGCGGTTATACCAAGCATATGACTTCCTTCCTTAATCGGTTTTGGTGGTCGATCCGCCGCCAGAAACTGCAACAACGAGCCCCATGATTTCAGAAGCACCACCGTGGATGTGGCGCATCCCGGCAGCCACCAACATCTGTGACATCGGGCACTCGAATATAGCCATAACAACCAAACAACTGGCGACACTGATCAAGGAAGGACCGCCAGCATAGCGCTGATCACAGAGCGAATCAGAAGTGGATGACTGTCCGAATACTCTTGCCCTCATGCATCAGGTCAAACGCCTTGTTGATGTCTTCAAGCGGCATTTCATGGGTTATAAACACATCCAGCGGAATCTCGCCCTTCTCGGCCTTTTCCACATAACCCGGCAGCTCGCTACGGCCTTTCACACCACCGAAGGCTGAACCACGCCAGACCCGACCGGTGACCAACTGGAACGGACGGGTACTGATTTCCTCGCCGGCACCGGCAACGCCGATAATGGTGGATTCACCCCAACCCTTGTGGCAAGCCTCGAGCGCCGCGCGCATCAGTTTCACGTTGCCCACGCACTCAAAGGTGTAGTCGGCACCGCCATCGGTCATCTCGACAATCACTTCCTGGATCGGTTTATCGTAGTCGTTCGGGTTGACCACATCGGTGGCTCCCAGCTGTTTGGCGATGTCGAATTTACCCGGGTTGATGTCGACGCCGATGATCCGTCCGGCCTTGGCCATCCTGGCTCCGATGATCGCCGCCAGGCCGATACCCCCGAGACCGAAGATGGCAACCGTGGCGCCTTCCTCAACCTTGGCGGTGTTCAGAACCGCACCGATGCCGGTAGTGACACCACAACCGAGCAGGCAGACCTTGTCCAGGGGCGCTTCCTTGGGGATCCTGGCCAGGGAAATTTCCGGCAACACGGTGTATTCGGAGAATGTCGAGCAACCCATGTAGTGATACAGGGGCTGTCCCTTGTAGGAAAAACGGGAAGTACCATCAGGCATCACACCCTTGCCCTGGGTCTCCCGCACGGCGCCACAGAGATTGGTCTTGCCGGAGGTGCAGAATTTGCACTTGCCGCATTCGGCGGTATACAGGGGAATGACATGGTCGCCAACTTCCAGATCTTTAACGCCGGGCCCAACGGCCTCGACAACGCCGCCACCCTCGTGGCCGAGAATGGTGGGGAACAGGCCTTCCGGGTCGGCACCGGAGAGAGTGTAGGCATCAGTGTGGCAAACGCCGGTGGCAACGATGCGCACCAGAACTTCACCTTCCTGGGGCGGCGCCACATCCACTTCAACGATTTCCAGCGGCTTGTTGGCTTCAAATGCCACCGCGGCACGGGATTTGATCACTGGCAAACTCCTTTGAATCAGTTGGGTGTCTCGGCTAGTGCGGACCCCGGGCTGTTTGACGATTTCTAGCCGACCGGTCTACTATAGCAAACATGACCCGGACCGACACCCGCTCTCATATCATTCATACCGGCGCTGAACTCATTGGCCACAAGGGCTTTGGCGCAACGGGCATTAATGCCGTGCTGACAGCAGCCGGCGTACCCAAGGGGTCGTTCTACCATTACTTTAGCAGCAAAAACGATTTCGGCCTGGCGGTCATTGATGCCTTCGCGGAAGAATACGACGCCAAACTGGGTCGGATTCTGAACGACCCCAGCCGTTCATGCGTGGACCGTCTGCGGGCCTACTTCGACACCGGCTTTGAAACCATGACCGGCTGCGAGTACACCCGGGGTTGCCTGATCGGCAATCTGGGACAGGAACTGGCGGGGCAGAACGAAGCTTTCCGGCAACGGCTGGACACGGTCTTCGCCAGCTGGGAAAAACGGTTTGAGCAGTGCCTTGGTGACGCCCAGCAGGCCGGTGACATCAGTGCCGGCATCGACCCGGCAGACGCCGCCAGCTTTCTGCTGTCTGGCTGGGAAGGCGCCATCCTGCGCTCGAAGGTCCTTAAGTCCACGGAACCCATGGAGCGGTTCGTGAGAGTTTTTTTCAAACAATGCCTGAACATTGGCTGACATTTTTTTCGATTAAAATCGTTTAATCCTGAAGGAGAACGCCCGATGAGCAACCAGAACGATCCCCTTTTTCAACCCTACCACCTGGGCCAACTGGCCCTTCCAAACCGGGTTCTGATGTCGCCACTGACACGTTCCCGTTCAAGCCAGCCCGGGGATATCCCCAATGACATGAACGCCTGCTACTATCAGCAGCGGGCCAGTGCTGGCCTGATTTTCAGTGAAGCCACCCAGGTTTCACCCCAGGGCAAGGGCTATGCCTTTACCCCCGGCATTCATTCCCCGGAACAGATTGAAGGCTGGAAGAAGGTAACCGGGGCGGTGCACATGGCCGGCGGCCGAATCCACATGCAGCTGTGGCACGTGGGTCGGATTTCCCATCCGGACCTTCAACCGAATGGTGACAAGCCCGTTGCGCCTTCCGCCATCAAACCCGAAGGTGCCAAGACCTTCATCAGTGCCGACTCCGGCATGGTGGATATTCCCGAGCCCAGAGCCCTGGAAACCGCGGAAATGACCGACATCGTCGAGCAGTACCGCCAGGGCGCACTGAACGCAAAAGAAGCCGGTTTTGACGGCGTTGAAGTCCATGCGGCCAACGGCTATCTGCTGGACCAATTCATCAGGAGCGGCAGCAATCATCGCACCGACGAATACGGCGGCTCGGTGGAAAACCGCCTGCGCCTGCCATTGATGGTAGTCGAAGCCGTGATTGACGTCTGGGGCAAGGACAAGGTCGGTGTCCGCGTCAGCCCCACTGGCAGTTTCAATGCCATGGACGACGACAACCCGGTCGAAACCTTCGGCACCTTTGCCCGGCACCTGAACGACCTGGGCATTGCCTACATCGACGTGGTGGAAGATTCCTTCCAGGGCAATCACGCCAACGGTCGCCCGGAAGAAGTCATCGACGCTATCCGTGCCGGCTTCAAGGGCAGCTACATTGCCAATGGCGCCTACACCGCCGACGAGGCCCGAAAGCGTATCAATGGAGGGCGGTGCGATCTGGTCTCCTTCGGTCGCCCGTTTATTGCCAACCCGGATCTTCCGGAGCGCTTCCGCCAGAACGCGCCCCTGAACGACTGGGACGACAGCACCTTCTATGGCGGTGGTGAACAGGGTTACACCGACTACCCGACACTGAAAGAACTCGAAAAAAGCAGCTGAACAGCACTTTCATTCCAACAGGAGACAAACCATGAGCAACACCAGCGACCCGATTAACAGCAAAGTCGTGATTATTACCGGCGCCAGCAGTGGTCTCGGTGAAGCCACTGCCCGCCGGCTGGCCAGCCGGGGTGCCAAACTGGTACTCGCCGCCCGCCGGGAAGACCGCTTGAAAGCCCTGACTGAGGACCTGAAATCCAGCGGTGCCGAGGCCATCTGGCAGGTTACCGACGTCTCCGACCGCAACCAGGTCGAGGCTCTGGCGGCAGCGGCAAAAGAGGCCTTCGGCAGGATCGATGTGCTGGTCAACAACGCCGGGCTGATGCCTCTGGCACCGCTGGATGCTCTTAAGGTGGATGAGTGGGAACAGATGGTGGACGTCAACATCAAAGGGGTGATGTATGGCATCGCCGCCGTACTGCCAACCATGCGGGAACAACACAGCGGCCACATCATCAACCTGTCATCCGTCGCCGGGCACAAAGTCTTCCCCGGTGCCGCTGTTTACTGCGCCACCAAGTACGCCGTCAAGGCGCTATCTGAAGGAGTTCGCATGGAAGGCGGCGACGAGATCCGCAGCACCAACATCTCGCCGGGTGCCGTTGCCACCGAGCTCACCAGTACCATCACCGACCCCGATGCCAAAAAGGCGGCGGACCAGCTCTACGAGGTGGCTATTAATGCCGATGCCGTGGCCCGGGCCGTGGTCTATGCCATCGAACAACCGGCAGACGTCGACATCAATGAAATTATTCTACGGCCAACTGCTCAGGAATTGTAAGGCCTGGCAGCCTGTCGGACTTAAGGCTATTCTACTGCGCCGGTGGGAAAACGTATTTTGTCGGTTGAAGCAACAACATCGGAGGAATCTCGCCCATGGCTCTGTTCAACCAGAAAAACGCCCGGAAACAGCTGGACGCCGAGGCCGACAAAGTTCATCGAGCGGATCTGGAAACACTGCTGGACCGCCAACGCAGCATTGAAGAGAAAGTGAAAGCCAGCGGCAAGCTGGCGCGCTTCAGCGCTGACATCAAGCTGATGTTTTCGATGATCCGCGATTACTGGTACGGCAATTACCGGAGCGTACCCTGGAAAACCATCGCTGCGGTATCGGGAGCACTGATTTATGTCATGAACCCCCTCGACGTCATTCCCGACCTGATTCTCGGCTTCGGTTTTCTGGACGACGCCGGCGTTGTTGCCATGTGCCTGAAGCTGGTGGAATCGGATCTTCATCTCTATGCTGCCTGGAAAGAACAGCAGGAAGAGCTGAAAATGGCACATCAGTCCAATTGATTAAATTCTAAACCAAGGCTAATCTCACCACCCCACTTCCCGACTACTCAACACCACATCTCGAGATACCGTGGATATTGCCAACGGCGCGTAACCATGGACGATTTGCCAGAAGAGGAAAAACCCGGTATTCCGGCGTGGGTTGTTACCTTCGCCGACCTCATGTCCCTGCTGATGTGCTTCTTCGTGCTGTTGCTGTCATTTTCGGAGATCGACGCCCAGAAATTCAAGCAGATCGCCGGCGAACTCTCCAACGCCTTCGGTGTTCAACGTGACCTGCCCGTCCTGGAGATTCCCAAGGGCACCAGCCCCATTTTCGACAAGTTTTCACCCGCACCGCCGGAGCCCAGAGTCGCCAATACCTCGGTGCAAAGAACCGCGCCAGGAATCGACCGCCTGGAAATCATCATCGACCTCTCAGGCCCGATGCAGGAACAGGAGGTTCGCCTCCGGGAGCTCATTCAGTCCGAATCGGACCACGAAGAATCGATATTGGGAATCGAATCCGACAGTGAGACATTGAATGAAATCAGTTGGTAAATTCATTCTATTTTGGTGCGCTATGCTCTAAAACGCACAATTATAGTGCGGATTAGCGCCTTTAACCTCACGTTAGCACCTCTCCAGGATCCCCAACTGCCTTACCGCTCTTGGCATGCATTATTTTGGAACAGCTCTTGCTTGTCTGCACCTAATCAATGCAAAACCCAACGTTAAACGGCCCGATAGAGGCCGGACACACAACATCAGGAGCGAAAACCCGTGGACATCACGAGTGCAGTACACACCCTGACTGAAAGCGCCAACACCCTATTCATCCTTATCGGCGCCATTATGGTGCTGGCCATGCATGCCGGCTTTGCCTTTCTGGAAGTGGGCACAGTTCGCCACAAGAACCAGGTCAACGCCCTGGTCAAGATCATGACCGATTTCGGCATCTCTGCCGTGGCCTATTTCTTCATCGGCTACTACATTGCCTACGGAAGCCATTTCATGAGTGGTGCCGCCGAGCTGACCGCTGCCAACGGCTATGATCTGGTGAAGTTTTTCTTCCTGATGACCTTTGCCGCAGCTATTCCCGCCATCGTTTCCGGCGGTATCGCGGAACGCGCAAAGTTCTATCCGATGCTCATCGCCTCCGGCCTGATCGTTGCCTTTATCTATCCCTTCTTTGAGGGTCTGGTCTGGAATGGTAACTATGGTTTCCAGGGCTGGCTGGAGAACCAGTTTGGTGCATCCTTCCATGACTTCGCCGGCTCTGTTGTGGTGCATGCCGTGGGTGGCTGGATCGCGCTGGCGGCCGTTCTTGTTCTGGGTGCCCGAAACGGGCGCTATCGCAACGGCAAAGTTGTTGCCTTTGCCCCCTCCAACATTCCCTTCCTGGCCCTGGGTGCCTGGATCCTGACCGTTGGCTGGTTCGGATTCAACGTTATGTCGGCCCAGACTCTGGACGGCATCAGTGGCCTGGTCGCCGTAAACAGCCTGATGGCGATGGTCGGCGGTATTCTGGTATCCATGCTGCTGGGCCGAAAAGACCCCGGCTTTATCCACAACGGTCCGCTGGCCGGACTGGTGGCGGTATGTGCCGGCTCAGACCTGATGCACCCGGTGGGAGCACTGGTGACCGGCGGTGTGGCCGGCGCCATCTTCGTGTACCTGTTCGAATGGGCCCAGGCAAAAATCGAACGCCTTGATGATGTTCTCGGTGTGTGGCCACTGCACGGTGTTTGTGGTGCCTGGGGCGCGATTGCCTGCGGCATCTTCGGTCAGGAAGCGCTCGGCGGCCTGGGCGGCGTCAGCCTGATGTCGCAGGTCATCGGTTCAGTGGCCGGCGCTGTGGTGGCCTTTGTTGGCGGCCTGATAGCTTATGGAGTAATCAACGCCATCTCGGGTCTGCGCCTCACCGAAGAGGAAGAGTTCAACGGGGCGGATCTGAGCATTCACCGGATTGGTGCAAACGCGGTCGAATAAGCGCTTGCCGCTCAGTCGCCGTAGCCGGTCAGTTCCATATAGCCCTCACCCGAGTGGCTGCCGGCGACGGTGACCGGGCTTTCCCAGTAGGGGTAAAGCCCGGCATTCAGATAGTCTCCAGGGGGTGCCGACACCTCCAGGTTCACCCCGTAATCCGGCACCTCCAGGCGCCATTGGCGGGGAAAGCCTTCGGCGTCAGGATTGGTTGAGCGAAGGCGGAGCTGATCGGCGCCAAGTGGCACCGGCTCACCCTTGGCGGGAATCCAGGTACCGGCACGAAAGGTACCGGCCCGAAAAACACCATCGTCCT